>JBBQJX010000216.1:0-4141 GCA_038326295.1 Sphingomonadales bacterium | reverse complement strand
CGGCGGGCACGCCGCGCGCGCTCGAAGGCGTACCCGTGCTGGCGATGGATGAAGCCGCGCGCGCGTTTGCAGCGATGCACGGCGCGGTCGTGGTGTCGGGCAGCAGTGCCCCGCTTGGTCTGGGCGGGAGCGCGGCCGACGTCGCGGCCGTGGCCAGAGCGGGTGGCTGCGCCCTCCTCGCACCCGAACTGTCCGCGATGGCCGCCCCCCGGCCTGACGATCTCGTCACGGTCCTGGGAGCGCTCGGCCATGCGGCGGGCCAACCCGCGCGCCGCGTGGGACGGATCGCCGGTCTCGCTGGCGCGAGCGATGCCGCGCGCCGCGCCGACGATCTCGCCGCCAGCCTGCTGCGCGGCCTCGGCCTCGACGTGACCCCTCTCACCGTCACCGGCGCATCGCGCCTTGCCGCCGCCGCGCCCGACGCGGACGCGCTCCTCCTGCCGCTCACCGCCGATCTGATCGAGGAATGCACGCGCGCGCATCTGGCTACGGTCGCATTGCCCGGTTCATGGGGCAGCGGCGCGCATATCGGCCTTATCCTATCCGGCAAGAACGCCAAGGTAGTGACAACGTTGGCATCCCGCCTGTACGGCGCGATGGGCAGTTAAACCCCTACCGGGCGGTCGAAAATCCACTGTCGCCGCTTTGACTCGCACGCTGCTGCATAGGTATGCGCTCCCCATCGCTGGCGGTTTGCCCCGCCTTCCGGCCGTCGCGCCGCGACGCCCCGCCCGAGCCGAGGAGCCTTCCATGACCACCCCCCGCATCGATCTCGCCGCGCAGGGCATCCCCGCCAGCCTCGCCAGCGTCCACTATAATCTGGGTACCGCGCCGCTGATCGAGCACGCGATTGCGCGCGGCGAGGGGCTGCTCGCGGAGTATGGCGCGCTCGTCGTCGAGACCGGCCGCCACACCGGCCGCTCGGCCGCCGACAAGTTCACCGTTTGCGATTCCACCACCAGGGATGAGGTCTGGTGGGGGCAGGTCAACAAGCCTATGTCGCCCGAGCATTTCGCCGCGCTGCGCCACGATTTCATGGCGCATCTGGAAACGCGCGACACGCTTTGGGTGCAGGATCTCTTCGGCGGTTCGCAGCCCGAATATCGCGCGCCCGTGCGCGTCATCACCGAACTCGCCTGGCATTCGCTCTTCATCCGCACGCTGCTCGTCCGCCCGGCCCCCGCCGATCTCGCCGATTTCGCGCCCGAGTTCACGATCATCGATCTCCCCAGCTTCCGCGCCGATCCCGAGCGCCACGGCTGCCGCTCCGAAACCGTCATCGCGGTCGATTTCACCAACAAGCTCATCCTCATCGGCGGCACGCAATATGCGGGCGAGATGAAGAAAAGCGTCTTCACCATCCTGAACTACCTCCTCCCGCCGCGCGGCGTCATGCCGATGCACTGTTCTGCCAATATCGGCCCCGATGGCGATACCGCGATCTTCTTCGGTCTCTCGGGCACCGGTAAGACCACGCTCAGCGCCGATCCCGCCCGCCAGCTCATCGGCGACGACGAGCATGGCTGGTCGGATACCAGCGTCTTCAATTTCGAGGGCGGCTGCTATGCAAAGACCATCCGCCTCTCGCCCGAGGCCGAACCCGAAATCTTCGCCACCACGCGCCGCTTCGGCACCGTGCTCGAAAATGTCGTGATGGACCGTGAAAGCCGCGCGCTCGATTTCGATAGCGCCGCCTTGGCCGAGAACAGCCGCGCTGCCTATCCGCTCGAATTCATCCCCAACACCACCGCCGACAATCTGGGTCCGCCGCCGCGCAACATCGTCATGCTGACGGCGGACGCGTTCGGCGTCCTCCCGCCCATCGCGCGCCTCACGCCCGATCAGGCGATGTACCATTTCCTCAGCGGCTACACCGCCAAGGTTGCGGGCACCGAGATCGGCGTCACCGAACCCCAGGCCACCTTCAGCACCTGCTTCGGCGCTCCGTTCATGCCGCGCCATCCCAGCGTCTACGGCAATCTGCTGAAAGAACGCATCGCGCGTGGACAAGTCGATTGCTGGCTGGTCAACACTGGCTGGACGGGCGGGGCGTATGGAGTCGGCCGCCGGATGCCGATCGCGGCCACGCGCGCGCTGCTGGGCGCCGCGCTCGATGGCAGCCTCGCCAAAGGCGAGTTCCGCCGCGATCCGTGGTTCGGCTTTCAGGTGCCCGCGAGCGCACCCGGCGTCGATAGCGCCATCCTCGATCCGCGCGCCACCTGGGCGGACGCCGCCGACTACGACGCACAGGCGAGGAAACTCGTCCAGCTCTTCATCGACAATTTCACCGAATTCGAAGCCCACGTGGACGCCGGCGTCCGCGAGGCCGCGCCCCGAGCCGCGTGAGCGAGGCCGTCGCGCCCAAAATCTGGACCGAGGCGGCGGTCCACCTGCCGCCGCGCGCCTTTGCGTCCGATGGCGAAGTGCGCGAGGTCGGCGAGGGCCTGCTCGCCCGCACCCTTCCACGCGCCCGCTGGACGCACGAGGCGCATCTCGCCGCGATCCTCTGGCTGTGGCGCGAACGTCCCGAGATCGATCCGCCGCGCGATCTGCCCGTGCTCATCCGCGCCTACAACCAAAGCGTCGGCGGCGTGAATGACGACCGCCAAGGCTATCACGAGACTATCACCCAGGCCTACGTGCGCGCGGTGCGCGGCTGGCTGGCGGCGAACGACGCCGGGCAATCCCTCGCCGCCCTGGTCAACACGCTCCTGTCCGCCCCGCTCGGCCGCCGCGACTGGGCACTCACCCACTGGTCGCGCGCGCGGCTGATGAGCGTGGCGGCGCGACATGGCTGGGTCGAACCCGATCGGCACCCGCTCCCCGCCCTCGCCTGATCGGCGGCGATCCTCTATACTGCGTCCATGCTCGCTCCGCTGCACCCCAGCCACAAACTGACGATCGACGAATTCCTCGACCTGTATTCGGGCGAAGAGGCCAGATGGGAGCTGGTGCGCGGCGTGCCGGTAATGATGGCCAGCGCCTCGCGCGCGCACAACCGCGTGGTGCGCAACCTGATCTCGGCGCTGCATGTCAGACTGCGCGGGACGCGGTGCGAGGCGATGCCATCCGACATGGGGCTCGAGACCGCCGAGAACAGCTATCGGCTGCCCGACGTGGGCATTTACTGCGATCCGCGCGATCTCGAGTCAGAAGGCGATCCCAGTCGGCTGGAATTTCCCAAGGTGCTCTTCGAGGTTACGTCGCCGGGCACCACACGAAGCGATCGGATGGTCAAGCTCGTCGAGTATCAGGCGCTGGCCTCGGTCGACACGGTGGTATTCGTCCACCCGCAGATGCGGACGCTGACTGTGTTCGAGCGCATGGAGGACGGTGCGTTTCGCAACGTCACTTCGCTCCCCGGCACGCCGCTCGTCCTGCGCGATCCCGCGTTGACCATTCCGGCGGACGACATTTTCGAAGGCGTGTAATTAAAGCTTTTCCGTGGCCCGCCGCATCCCAACTGGGCCGCGCGATCTTTTTCCGAGTGCGTCTCCCCCAGCTTGCGCGCTATGCCAGCGCCCGCTCGGCCGACGCGTCGAATGGCACCACCTCGTCCCCAAGGCGCGTGGCGGGCGCGAAACGCAGCCCTCCACCCCACCGGTGCAACCGCACGCGCGCTGCGCGCGTCGCCCGAGCGCGCACGCTTCCTCGCGTGGGTGGCAGACAAGCCGGCCGACTTCCACGCGGCGACACGCTGCGACGCAAACGAAGATGAGCGCTGGCGGCGCGCGCGACGGCACGGGTGAGGCAATCGCGCGGGTTTCGCGTGCCCGCCGGGCGGTGTAGGGGCCGTGCATTCGTTTGGGACCGGTATGGGTATTTTCCATCAGCATCTGCGGCTCGCGCACGCGGGCCGGCCCGAGATCGAGGAAACCGATGCGCGCGCGCTCGTCGATACGGGCGCGATGGAACTGTGCCTGCCGCGCGCGATGGTCGATCGGCTGCGCCTGACCACCTTCGGGACCCGCCCTGCGGTGCTGGCAGACGGTCGGCGGGTGGACGTGGATTATGTGGGGCCCGTCAAGGTCGAGATGTTCGGCCGCATGGCCATCGTCGGCGCGCTGGTGATGGGGGACGAGGTGCTGCTCGGCGCGGTGCCGATGGAGACGATGGACGTGCTCGTAGATCCTGCGCGCCA
>JBBQJX010000215.1:0-4199 GCA_038326295.1 Sphingomonadales bacterium | reverse complement strand
TCGTCTCCAAAACCAACATCCCCGTCTCGATCCGCAGCTCATCCAAGCCGCCGATCTGGCCACCAACACGCCCCGGGGAGGGGTCAAATTTAAACGCACATCACCCCAGAACAGGGGTCAACATTCCACGCCCAATCACAGTCCTTGCGCACGCAGGCGATCCGCTCGCGCTCGCCAAATACCTCTTCGCCTTCACGCAAGGGACCGAGGTGGAGGTGTGGACCGGCCCGCCCGCGCGCCACGGTCGCTTCGATTTCACCGAGGACGCCGCCGCGCACGATTTCACCCGCGCACAGTGGCCGATCGCGCATCTGTTCGCAGCCCTCGTCCAGTCGCAGGACGATCCCGCCGTCCCGCCGATCTACGCGGGCGCGCTCAACCTGCCGCGCCACTTCCCCGGCCTCGCCCAGCACCTGCCGCTCGCCATGCTCGGCGATCGGCCCGATCGCCTCGTCTCGCTGTGGATCGGCAACGGCTCGCGCACGCCCGCGCACTGGGATCTGCCGCACAATCTCGCCTGCACCATCGCGGGCACGCGCCGCTTCCTCCTGTTCCCGCCCGATCAGGTCGGCAACCTGTATGTCGGCCCCATCGATGCGACGCTCGCGGGCCAGCCGAGCAGCCTCGTCGATCCGCACGCCCCCGATCTCGCGCGCTTCCCCCGCTATGCCGACGCGCTCGCCCACGCCGAGGTCGCCGAGCTCGCGCCCGGCGATGCGCTCTACCTGCCGCCGATGTGACGGCACCATGTCGAAACCCCCGGCCGTTTCGGCGCGCAGATCAACGTCTGGTGGTGCGATGCCCCCGCGCACCGGACGACGCCGATGACCACGATGCTCCACGCGCTCCTCACCATCCGCGATCTCGCCGCGCCCGAGCGCGAGGCATGGCGCGCGCTGTTCGATCACTATGTCTTCAATGGCCCAGAGGCCGCCGCCGCGCACATTCCCCCGCCCGCGCGCGGCATCCTCGGCCCCATCGACGCCGATACCGCCGCGCGCCTGCGGGCCGCCCTCGCGCGCTGACGCACGCCCGCCTTGAACCCGCCGTGTTCCCCCACTAACACGCGCCCCAACGCCGGACATCCCCGTGCGCGGAGCCTGACGCCATCGCCTTCCTCTCGGGTCTGCTCAAGCTCGGTCTGATCGCCGTGGTCGTCCTCCTCCTCGGCCTCGCCGCCGGGGTTGCCATTGCGCTCACCCAGATCCCGAGCCTCGAGGAATTGAAGCGCTCCCCCCAGGGCCAGACCGTCCAGGTGCTGGGCGCCGACGGCACCGCCATCGCCACCATCGGCCCGAGCTACGGCGAGTGGCTGCCGAGCGCGCGCATCCCCGCGATGATGAAGTCCGCGATGGTCGCGGTCGAGGACCGGCGCTTCTACACCCACCCCGGCATCGATCCGCTCGGCGTCGCGCGCGCGGTCTACGTCGATGCCCGCGCGCGCGCCTACCGCCAGGGCGCGTCCACCATCACGCAGCAGCTCGCGCGCAACATCTTCCTCACCCAGCAGCAGACCGCGATCCGCAAACTGCGCGAGATCGCCTTCGCTTTCGCGCTTGAACAGCGCTTCTCCAAGGCGGAGATCCTCGAACTCTATCTGAACCGCGTCTATTTCGGCGGCGGGGCCTATGGCATCGATGCCGCCAGCCGCCGCTTCTTCGGCCACCCCGCCACCCGGCTCACGCTGCCCGAAGCTGCGGTTATCGCCGGGCTGGTCAAGGCCCCATCGCGCTACGCCCCGTCCACCGATCCCGATGCCGCCCGCGCGCGCGCCGCCACCGTCATCGCGGTGATGGCGGACGCGCAAGCGATCACGCCCGCCCAGGCGCAGTCCGCCGATCTCGCCAGCCTCCCCCTCGCCGCGCCCCCCAAAGCCAACAGCGTGCGCTATTTCACCGATTGGGCGCTCCAGCAGTTGGATCAGCTGACCGACGAGACCGCAAAGCCGCTCGTCGTCACCACCACGCTGCTGCCCGCCATGCAGGCCGCCGCCGAAGCCGCGATCGCGCGCGAAACGCCCGCGGGCGCGCAGGGCGGCCTGATCGCCATGACCAAGGACGGTGCGGTGCGCGCCATGGTCGGCGGCCGCGATTATGTCGACAGCAACTACAACCGCGCGGTTACAGCGCGCCGCCAGCCCGGCTCCTCGTTCAAACTCTTCGTCTATCTCGCCGCGCTCGAGGACGGCGTCGATCCGAACGAGACCGAGGTGGACGAGCCCGTCACCGTCGACGGCTGGTCGCCGCGTAACGACAACCGGCGCTTCGATGGATCGATGAGCGTCACCTACGCCTTCGCGCATTCGGTCAACACCATCGCGGTCAAGCTTGCCGAGCGCGCCGGCTTCGATACCGTCGCCGCGCTCGCCAAGCGGCTCGGCATCACCACCCCCATCGATACCCGCCCCGCCATGGCGCTCGGCGCGTCCGACGTCACGCTGATCGAGATGACGTCCGCCTACGCTGCCGTCGCCAATGCAGGCCTGCAAGTCCGGCCCTATGGCATCCTCAAGGTCACGACCAACGGCGGCGAGACGCTATGGACGCGCGATGCCCCCGAGCCGCGCCAGCTGATCGGCCCCGATGTCGCCGCCAAAATGACCGGGTTGCTGAAGGCAGCGGTCGAGACCGGCACCGGCCGCGCTGCGCAGATGGGCCGCGAACTCGCGGGCAAAACCGGCACCACCTCGTCGAACAGGGACGGCTGGTTCCTGGGCTTCACCAGCGATCTGGTCGCGGGCGTCTGGATGGGCCGCGACGATGCGAAACCCGTCGCCGGCCTCGCGGGCGGCCGCGCGCCCGCACGCGCCTTCGCCGCCTTCATGGGCCGCGCCAGCCGGGGCACCCCCGGCGGCGCGTTGACAACCGAGGTGCCCGAGGACCCTGCGGCGGCGGCGAACGAACCTGACGCGGAGACCTACGGCCTCGCTCCCCCGGCGGACGGCGAAACCCCGCCCGACGCCGCCCCGCCCGCAGACGGTGCAGGCGACCCGCCGTCCGACGGCAACCCCGACGCCCCGCCACCCCCCGACGAGGCCGCCGCGAGCCCAAGGCTCGACCAGCGCTGGCTCGACGGTGTGTTGCGCGAGCGGGCAGCGGCGCAAGCGCCGAGGTGACACCGCGGACCGTCCGCTTATAATCGGTGCTCGGTGGTGCTATTTTGCACCGGCAAAACCGTCGTACCCGAAGCATTGGAAACCGGAAACGTGGCAACCGTCCGCAAGACCATCACCCTGACCGAGCAGCAGGACGCGTGGATCGCGACGCGCATTGCTGCGGGTGCCTACACGACCGATGGCGAGGTCATCCGCGATCTCATCCGGCGCGAGCAGGAGCGCGGTCTCGCGATCGGGGCGATCCAGCAGGCGCTGATCGAAGGTGAGCAGAGCGGAGACCCCGCACCGTTCGATTTTCCCGAGTTCCGGCGGCGCAAAGCCGCGCAATATGGCTGAATACCGGCTCAGTCCGGCCGCACAGCGCGATCTCGATTCGATCTTCGATCATACGGTCAGCGAATGGGGCCTGCCCCACGCCTTGCGATACACCTCGATGATCCAAGCCGCCTGCGCCACGCTGGCCGACGCGCCGCAACAGGCCCAGAGCTGCGAGAATATTAGGCCGGGCTATCGGCGAAAACGTATTGAGCGCCACATGCTCTATTTTCAGCCAAAGCCTTATGGCATTGCGGTGATGCGCATTCTGCACGAACGTATGGATGCGTCCCGTCATCTTTGAGGCTGCAAGAGTCGCCTTACGGGAAGAGGAGGCGCAATGAGGCCAAAGTCGCACCGGCTTTTCGCTGCTGCCGCCGTGCTGCTTGCGCACTGTCCCGACTCTGCGTCCGCGCTGTTAACGCCCCCGCCCGCAATCCCGATCCTCTTGCAAAAGCACCCCGTCGCCCTCGGCAGTGGCCGCGCGCTCAACCTTGTCTGCACAGGCCACGGCACGCCGACCATCGTCTTTGAGTCCGGTCTGGGCGCGAACCTGCTCACCTGGCAGAAGATCGCCGATCCGGTCGCGGACCTCAGCCGCTCCTGCTTCTACGATCGCGCCGGATATGGCTACAGCGATCCGCCCGGACGCCCCTCCACCGCCGCTAACGCCGTGCAAGACCTGCACACGCTGCTCCGCCAGGCCAAGGTCGATACGCCTGTCGTGCTCGTCGGACACTCGATCGGCGGCCTGTACGCAACGCTCTAC
>JBBQJX010000214.1:0-4208 GCA_038326295.1 Sphingomonadales bacterium | reverse complement strand
CGCCTTTGCCACCGGCGCGGCCGCCAACCCCCCGGTCCCGGCCCCCCCCCCCGCCGTCCAGGCCGCGCGCCCCCACGGCTGCGCCGCTCACGCCCGCCAGAGCGGGCGCGACGGCGAAGGCGCGCACAAGTTCATCACCATCCACGTCACGGGCGCGGAATCGGACCGCGCCGCCCACCGCATCGCGCTGTCGATCGCCAACTCCCCGCTCGTCAAAACCGCGATCGCGGGCGCAGACGCCAACTGGGGCCGCGTCGTCATGGCAGTCGGCAAGGCGGGCGAGGCGGCGGACCGCGACCGCCTCGCGATCCGCTTCGGCAATACCGTGGTCGCGCGCGACGGCGCGGTCGTGCCCGATTACGACGAAGCCCCCGTCACCGCACACCTCGCAGGCCGGGACATCGAGATCGGAGTCGATCTCGGCCTAGGCCAGGGCGAGGCCAAAGTCTGGACCTGCGATCTCACCCACGGCTACATCGCGATCAACGCCGACTATCGGAGCTGAGCGCGTCCGAACCTTGACCCCGACGCTGTTCCCGGCCTAGAGGCAGGGTTTGCGGCGCGACCCCCGGTTTCGCCGCCCCAGCGTGTTTCCGAGGATTCTATGGCCAAGCCAACCACCGTCAAGATCCGCCTGGTCAGCAGTGCGGATACCGGCTTCTTCTATGTCACCAAGAAGAACCCGCGTAACACCACCGAGAAGATGACAATGCGCAAGTACGATCCGGTCGTGCGCAAGCATGTCGATTTCAAGGAAGCCAAGATCAAGTAGATGCCGCTGTATGGGGAGGTCGAAACCCTCTCCCCGCTGATCCGCCGCGTCACTGCCAACAATCCGGGGCCGTTCACCGGAACCGGCACCGGCACACACATCGTCGGCCATGGCGAAGTCGCGGTTCTCGATCCCGGGCCGGACGATCCCGCGCATGTGACCGCGCTCCTGCGCGCGCTGGGCGGGGAACGAGTGTCCGCGATCCTCGTCACCCACACCCACCGCGATCATTCACCGGCGTCGCGCGCGCTCGCCGCCGCAACAGGTGCGCCCATCGTCGGTTGCGCCCCGGTGGTGAGCAATGCTCCACGTGGAGCACCGGATGGGTTCGCGAATACATTGTCCGAGGCATTCGACGCCGATTACGTGCCGGACCGAATCTGTGTCGATGAGGATGTAATCGAAGGCCCCGGCTGGCGGCTCGAAGCGATCGCCACGCCGGGCCATTCCTCCAACCACCTCGCCTTCGCGCTCCCGCAGGAGCGCGCGCTGTTCACCGGCGATCACGTCATGGGCTGGTCCACCAGCGTCGTCGCACCGCCGGATGGCGAGATGGCCGATTACCTCGCCAGCCTCGCCAAGCTCCAGACGCGCGACGACACCGTCTACCACCCCACCCACGGCGATCCCGTCACCGAACCGCAGCGGCTGGTCCGCGGCCTGACCCTCCACCGCCGCCAGCGCGAGGGCGCGATCCTCGCGATCCTTGGCAACGCGCCCGCCACCATCCCCGCGCTCGTCGCCGCCATGTACGCAAGCGTCGATCCGCGTCTGCACGGCGCGGCGGGCCTGAGTGTCCTCGCCCATCTGATCATGCTCGAACGACTGGGACAGGTTTGCCGTGAGGGCGAGCGATGGGCGCGCGCCTGATCGCGTTCGACAATCGCGCCCCGCGTTCCTAGATCGCGATCCATGCGCCTGCCCATCGCCGTCCTGCTGCTCCTGATCGGTGCCCTGACCGGCTGGGGCATCGCGCATCGCATCGGCGATCCGGCGATGAACCCCGCGGGCCCGCGCGCGGACGTGGCGACGATCGCGTCCGCCTCGCTGCGCTCGGTTCAGCGCCAGGCGCGGCTGACCGCGTTCACTGCACGTTTCGTTGTCGCGGTCACGTCCGAACACCGCACGCTCGGCTTGCCGCAGGCGAAGACGATGATCGTCCCCGGCCTGGTGCGCTACGAACTCGATTGGGCGAAGCTCACCCCCGCTTCGCTGCAATGGAACGCCGCACAGCGCACGCTGCGGATCGATGCGCCCGCGATCGCGATTGCTGGTCCCCAGGTGGAGATGTCGCGCATCCGCGAGTTCTCCCAAGGCCATTTCCTGATGTCGCTGACCGGCTCGGAACCCGCGCTCGACGCCACCAACCGCGCGCGCGTCGAACGGCAGATGCGGATCGAGGCGGGCGAACCCAGCCTGATCGCCATGGCACGCGACGCGACGCGGGCGGCGGTGGCACGGACGTTCGCGCTGCCCTTGGCGGCGGCAGGGATCGAGGCGACGGTGCAGGTGCGTTTTCCGGGCGAGGCATGAGGAGGGATCGATGAGTGTGGTGTTCAATCCGCTAAGGACCGGCCCCGTGGTCGATCTGCGCGCCGAGATCGATCGGCTTCGGCACGAGAAGAACGCGGTCATCCTCGCGCATTATTACCAGAAGCCCGAGATCCAGGACCTGGCGGACTTCGTCGGCGACAGTCTCGATCTCAGTCGCAAGGCGGCCGCCACCAGCGCGGACGTGATCGCGTTTTGCGGCGTCAAGTTCATGGCCGAGGTTGCCAAGATCCTCTCGCCCGAGAAGATCGTGGTCCTGCCCGACATGGATGCGGGCTGTTCGCTCGAAGACAGTTGCCCTCCTGCCGAGTTCGCGGCGTTTCGCGCCAAACATCCCGATCACATCGCGCTCAGCTACATCAACTGCTCGGCCGAAGTCAAAGCGCTCAGCGATATCATCGTCACCAGTTCATCGGCCGAACGCATTATTGCGCAGCTTCCTACCGATCAGCCGATCATCTTCGGCCCGGACCGGCATCTGGGCGCGTATCTGAACCGCGTCACGGGTCGGCAGATGTTACTCTGGCAGGGCGCTTGCATCGTGCACGAGGCGTTCTCCGAGCGTGAATTGCTCAAGCTCAAGGCGCTGCACCCGGGTGCGCCCGTCGCCGCGCACCCCGAATGCCCGGGCCACATTCTCGATCATGCGGACTATGTGGGGGCGACCAGCGGCATCCTGAAATTCGCGATCGCCTCGCCCGCCCCGACCATCATCGTCGCCACCGAACCGCACATCATGCACCAGATGCAACTTGCCGCACCCGATAAGCTCTTCATCGGGGCACCGGGCGCGGACGGGAACTGCAACTGCAACATGTGCCCGTATATGGGACTAAACACGATGGAGAAGCTCTACACCGCGCTGCGCGATCTGGAGCCGCAACTCCACCTGCCCGAGGGTATCCGCCTGCGCGCGCTGAAACCGCTCGAACGAATGCTCGCGATGTCGGGCGGTGCGCCATTGACGGGCGATTTGGGAGCACGCGCATGATCCTTCACCACCTGCCCGCAGCCGGGCGCTTTCATACTGAGATCGATTGGCTCGATAGCTGGCATAGCTTCAGCTTCGGACATCACCACGATCCCGCGCGCCAGGGCTTCCGCAGCCTGCGCGTCATCAACGAGGACCGTGTGCTCGGCGGCGCGGGCTTCCCCACGCACGGCCACCGCGACATGGAAATCCTGACCTACGTGCTCAAAGGCGCATTGGCACATAAGGATTCGAGCGGCGGCGCGGGCGTCATCCGCCCGGGCGACGCCCAGCGCATGAGCGCGGGGACGGGGATCGAACATAGCGAGTATAATGCGAGCGCGGACGCGTCGGTTCACCTGCTCCAGATCTGGCTGCTGCCCGGGCGCACCGGGCTGACACCGGGCTATGAGCAGGCCGCGCTCCCAGTTGCCGCGCCGGGCGAAAGCCGGATCGATCTGATCGCCGGGCCGGACGGAGGCGCGCACGCGGTGAGGGTGCATCAGGACGCGCGCATTCATCGCGTGCTGCTCGCCGAGGGGCAGCCGCTCGATCATGCGATCGATGCCACGCGCCACGCCTGGATACAGGTCGCACGCGGAAACGCCGAAGTAGCTGGACGTACGCTCGTGGCCGGCGACGGGCTCGCGGTCAGCGGGGCGGATCGTCTGCAACTGGCGGGATCGGGGGAGCTGCTGCTGTTCGATCTGGCGTGAGTACGGGGTCGGCGTCCGGGCCGGCCATCGTCGTCAGGTCAAGCAGTTGCCGCGTCAGCCGTTCGCGTGCCTTTGCGGCTGCGTCGCGCTCGCCCGGGAACGAGGATGTAAGCAGGACCGCCTCTACCGCCGCCAGCCTGCGCCGCAGCGTGCGCTCGGCGGTGCGCGGCGCGGCGTAGCGCGCCCAGTCGCGGCGGCT
>JBBQJX010000213.1:0-4233 GCA_038326295.1 Sphingomonadales bacterium | reverse complement strand
GCTGGAGATCGGTCGCCATCGAGGCGGCGCGGTGCTGGAGCGCCTGGAAGGAGCCGATGAGCTGGCCGAACTGCTGGCGGGTCTTGAGGTAATCGAGCGTCATCGCGAACGCAGCTTCCGCGATGCCGAGCATTTCGGCGGCGAGTGCTGCACGGCCTGCGTCGAGCGCCGGTTCCAGGATGTCGGTGCCCGCGCCCTCGGTGCCGAGGAGTTCGCCGGGCGTATTCTCGAACGCGAGGTCGGCATACGCGCGGCTGTCGAGCGCGTGGAGCGGCGTGCGCGTGAGGCCGGGCGCGTCGGCGGCGACGAGGAAGAGCGCGATGCCGCCGGGCGCGCGGGCGACGACGATCAGCACGTCCGCGACATCGCCTTCGGGGACGAAGCGCTTGCGGCCGGTGAGGTGCCAGCCGTCCGCGCCCTGTTGTGCGCGCGCGGCGATGGCGTGCGGATCGTGGTGTGCGCCCTCATCCAAGGCGACCGCGTAGAGGCTTGCGCCCATCGCGGCGCCGCTGAGCAGGTCGGTGCGCCCGGCGTGCGCGAGGATGGCCGGTGCGATGACCGCAGTGCCCAGCAAGGGCGTGGCGGCGAGTGTTGTGCCTGCGGCCTCCATGACCGCACCGACGCCGACCTGGCCGAAGCCTGAGCCGCCATGCTCCTCGGCGATCGCCACCCCGGCGAGGCCGAGATCGGCGGTCTTGCGCCAGAGTTCATGATCGAACCGGCCGCCCGCATCGCGCATCGCGCGCAGGCGCGAGACGGGCGCACTCTCGGCGAAGAAACCGCGCGCGGTTTCGGCGAGCAGCGTCTGCTCCTCGGTCAGGATGAAGCTCACTGCCAGAATCCCCTATTGATGGTCTCGCAAGCCCAGCCCGCGCTTGGCGAGCACGTTCAGGTTGACCTCGGTGGTGCCGCCCTCGATCGAATTGCCCTTTGAGCGCAGCATCGCGCGGGTGGCCTGCAGCCCGGCGGGGGCGAAGCCGGGGCCATCCCAACCGAGGCCATCGACGCCCAGCGCCTCCACGGTGAGTTCGAGACGCGCCTTGTTGAGTTCGGCGGCGGCGGACTTGGCCATGCTGGCGAGCGCGTCCGCCTGATAGGGGGGCCGTTCGTGAGCGAGGCGGCGCAGGGTAAGCTGGAAGCTCTGCTGCGCCATCGCCTGCTCGGCGACGCGCAGGCGCAGGTTAGGATCGCCGATGCGGCCATCGGCACCGGGCGAGCCGTGGCGCGCCGCCTCGATCAACCCGATGCCGTCGCCGCGCGCGAAGCCTTCGGCCGAGATGTTGGCGCGTTCGTGCGCGAGCAGCGCCTTGGCGATCTCCCAGCCCTTGCCGGGTTCGCCCACCATCTGGTCGATGGGCACGCGCACGTCGGTCAGGAAGGTTTCGCAAAACGGCGATGCGCCGCTGATGAGCGCGATCGGGCGCGTCTCGACGCCGGGTGTGTCCATATCGAACAGGATGAAGCTGATGCCCTCATGCTTGGGCGCCGCCATATCGGTGCGCACCAGGCAGAACATCCAGTCCGCCTGATCGGCATAGCTGGTCCAGACCTTCTGACCGTTCACCACCCAGTGGTCGCCGTCGGCGACGCAGCTGGTGCGCAGCGAAGCCAGATCGCTGCCCGCGCCGGGTTCGGAATAGCCCTGGCACCAGCGGATCTCGCCGCGTGCGATGGGGGGCAGGAAGCGGCGCTTCTGCTCTTCGGTGCCGTATTTCTGCAGCACCGGGCCGAGCATCCAGATGCCGAAATTAAGGTGCGCGGGGCGCGCGCCGATGCGCTTCAACTCCTCGGCGAGGACGGCGACTTCGGCGGGCGCGAGGCCCGCACCGCCATATTCGGGTGCCCATGTGGGGACGGTCCAGCCCTTGGCTGCCATGAGGTCAAGCCAGATCTTGCTTTCGGGATTGCGCCACTGCGCGCGCCGGCCGCCCCACGCGACCTCGGCCTCGGGCATCGGTGTGCGGATGCTGGGCGGGGTGTTGGCTTCGAGCCACGCGCGCGTATCCGCGCGGAAGGTATCGAGATCGGGCATGGCGGTCTCCGGTAATGGATCGATCCTAGGCGGGACGAGAGCGGGGAGCTAGTCTATAGCTCTGGCGCTTGTTGCTGTGAGCAGCCTGCGCGATTTTGACGATCGATGAAGCCGATCTGGACATGCATTTGGCCTCGGAAAGGGATGGCAGGTCACGGCTCGAACGAAATGACGGCTTGCGGGCCGGGAGCAAAGCGGCGAAATTATATCACATTTTTGTGGACGAGGTGCCATGGACTCCCGGGCCGAGAAGTACTTCGCAGAAAAGCAGCGGCGAGGGGAGCGAGAAGAAGATCAGCGGCGGCGCGAGAAGGCACATCACTAACAGCTGCGCGAGTCAGAACGCAACAGGCGGGAAGCGGAGCGCCATAATAGAGCAATGGAGCAACGCGCGCAGCAGCCTACTCTATCAGTGCAGTTCGAAGAGCATGTTAGGGCTACGGCTAGTGTCACCGAACGGCCGACGCCCAGCCCCGTTCGCGAACAATCATCCCGATCGTGTCTTGCAACAATAATTCTGCTTCTATGCGGTGCGATAGGAACGTTAGTGGCTCTGACTTACCCCGGCTACTTGTTTAAACCCGGCGGCAAAACAAAACCGGTTACTGGAGTTGTGTCATCAGAAAACACAGCAGTATCAATACCTTTGCCGGAAGCTGGACCGATCACGCGTGCTACAAAACCACCGAAGGCACTGCGTAAGCCGTCGTCGTACCCAAGGTGCTCAGCAATCGTGACTGATCGCTGTCAGCAAGACTAGAATGGCGGCCTGATTGATACATGGACTGGGTACATCAATTTCGCGACTCTCACAAAGCGTACGCCGAATTGACAGCTCGCCAAAGCCAAGTTCGATATTTGACGCCGGTTACGTTTAGTCGTAAAGGCAGCTAGACCTTCCCGCGTCGGCAATGGCCGCGATCCTTAACTCTAAACCCTTATCACCACATCCACGCCCTCGGCTAACCAACGCACCCATGAACCTCTTCGATCTCACCGGCAAAACCGCAATCATCACCGGCTCGTCGCGCGGCATCGGCCAGGCGATCGCGGAGCGGATGGCGGAGCATGGCGCGAACGTCGTCATCTCGGCGCGCAAGCCGGAGGCGGTCCACGCCGTGGCGGATGCGATCAACGCCAAATATCCCGGCCGCGCGCTGCCGGTGTGCGCCAACATCGCGCACAAGGAATCGCTGCAGGCGCTCGTGGACGCGACCGTCGCGCATTTCGGCCGGATCGACATCCTCGTCTGCAACGCGGCGTCGAACCCCTATGCCGGGCTGATGGGCGGCATCAGCGACGAGCAGTTCAACAAGGTGCTCCAGAACAACATCGTGTCCAACCACTGGCTGATCCAGATGACCGCGCCTGCGATGCTCGAGCGCGAGGAGGGATCGATCATCATCGTCAGCTCGATCGGGGGCCTGCGCGGCAACGCGCTGATCGGCGCGTACAACATCTCCAAGGCAGCCGATTTCCAGCTGGCGCGCAACCTGGCGGTCGAGTTCGGTCCGAGGAAGGTGCGCGTCAACTGCATCGCGCCGGGGCTGATCCAGACCGATTTCGCGCGCTATCTGTGGGAGGATCCCGAGCGGCTGGCGCACGCCACCGCGCCCACCCCCATGCGCCGCATCGGCCAGCCCGACGAGATCGCGGGCGCGGCGGTGTTTCTGGCGGCCCCCGCATCGCAGTACATGACCGGCCAGTCGATCGTTGTGGACGGGGGCGCGACGATCGCGTGGTAGGCTATCGCAGGCTTAGCCAGACCAGCGCGGCCGCCCCCGCCACAATCCGGTACCACGCGAACGGCGCGAAGCCGTGGCGGCCGATGAAGCTTACGAATGCGCGCACCACCACCAGCGCCACGAGGAAGGCGACCACGAAGCCCACCGCGATCAGATCGAGCTGTCCGCCGCCCAGCGCGTGGCGGTTGGTCCAGAGCTCGAGTGCGGTGGCGCCGAGCATGGTGGGCACGGCGAGGAAGAAGCTGAACTCGGCCGCCGTGCGCCGCTCGACGCCCAGCGACAGCGCGCCCATGATCGTCGCGCCCGAGCGGCTGACGCCCGGGATCATGGCGATGCACTGGACGAAGCCGATGCCGAGCGCGGTCTGCGCGGGCACCTCGCCCACGCCCTCGATCGTGGCGCGGCGGATCAGCCGCTCGATGATCAGGATGGCGATGCCGCCGGCGATGAAGGCGA
>JBBQJX010000212.1:0-4259 GCA_038326295.1 Sphingomonadales bacterium | reverse complement strand
GCAGGTGATCGACGATGCGACCGGGCAGACATTGGTTGCAGCGTCCACCCTCGAGAAGGATGTGCGCGACACGACGGGCGCGACCAAGGACGCTGCCGGAGCCGTCGGCAAGCGGATTGCCGAGCGCGCCAAGGCGGCGGGCGTATCACGAGTGGTCTTCGATCGCGGCGGTTTCCTGTATCATGGACGCGTTCGTGCGCTGGCCGAGGCCGCGCGCGAAGGCGGGCTGGAGTTTTAAATGGCGGATGAAGTTCAAGGCACGGGCGCTCCCGATGGCGCTCCGGCGGGCGGTGGCGGGCGCGGTCCCGGCGGCGGCGGTGGCCCCGGCGGCGGACGCGGGCGTGGCGGTCCGGGCGGCGGCGGTGGCCCCGGCGGCAATCGCGGCGGTCCGGGCGGTCAGCGCAGTGGTCCGGGCGGTCAGCGCGGCGGTCCCGGCGGACAGCGGCGTGACGGCGGGCGCGGCAACAACCGCGCGGAGGAGGGCAGCGATCTTGTCGAGAAGCTGGTCCACATCAACCGCGTCTCCAAGACGGTGAAGGGCGGCAAGCGCTTCGGCTTCGCGGCATTGGTGGTGGTCGGCGACGGCAAGGGCCGCGTCGGCTTCGGCCACGGCAAGGCGAAGGAGGTGCCCGAAGCCATCTCCAAGGCGACAGCAGCCGCCAAGAAGACGATGATCCGCGTGCCGCTGCGCGATGGCCGCACGCTGCACCATGACGGTGCCGGGCATTTCGGCGCGGGGCTGGTCTATGTGCGTTCCGCCCCGGCGGGCACGGGCATCATTGCGGGCGGGCCGATGCGCGCGGTGTTCGAATCGCTGGGCGTCGCCGACGTGGTCACCAAGTCGACCGGCACGTCCAACCCCTACAACATGATCCGCGCGACGTTCGAGGCGCTGGGCGAGCAGACCAGCCCCAAGTCCGTCGCACAACGTCGCGGCAAGAAGATCGCCGATCTGCTGGGCCGCGCGGCCGGGCATCGGAGTGCGGCGGCAGTGGAAGCCGAAGCCGAAGCGGTGGTGGAGTAATTATGGCAACCGTGAAGATCACGCAGACGGGTTCGCCCATCCGCCGCAGCGAAGCGCAGCGCGCCACGCTGACCGGTCTGGGCTTGGGCAAGATGCACCGCTCGCGCGAGCTTGAGGATACGCCGAGCGTGCGCGGAATGATCGCCAAGGTGGCGCATATGGTGCGAGTTGAGCCGAAGTGACGGCCGTCCGACACTATATTGTAGCGAAGGAGACGTCTTCCGAGGAATTGGAAAGTCGTGTAAGCGATTTGATTGAGTCAGGGTGGATTTTATGCGGTGGTCTTGTGGTTGTTGCGGTGGGTGAACATGTCTTCTACCAGGCTCTTACAAAACCTATTCAGCCCAAAAAAAGAGCCGTCGTGTCGGGAGGTTCATTTTAACGATACGATCAGCGCGAACATAGCGAAAGCGAGTGCAAATCATGAACCTGAACGAAATCACCGACAACGAAGGCGCGCGCAAGCGGCGGATGCGTGTCGGGCGCGGCATTGGCTCGGGCAAGGGCAAGACTTGCGGGCGCGGCCAGAAGGGGCAGAAGAGCCGATCGGGCGTCGCGATCAAGGGCTTCGAGGGCGGGCAGATGCCGCTCCACATGCGCCTGCCCAAGCGCGGCTTCAATAAGCCCAACCGCGCCGAATGGTCCGAAGTGAACACCGGCCAGATCCAGAAGGCGATCGATGCGGGTACGCTCGACGCCACGCAGCCGATGGACGTGACCATCCTGATGGCGGCGGGGCTGGTCGGCCATCCGCGCGACGGGCTGCGGTTGCTGGGGAAGGGCACGCTCACCTCGGCGATCCACGTCCACGCGGCGGGCGCGAGCGCGTCCGCCAAAGCGATGGTCGAGGCCGCAGGCGGCAGCGTCACCGTGCCCGAACCGGTGATCAAGCGCACGTCCGAAGAGATGAAGGCGGACCGGGCGGCGGCGCGCGCGGCGGGCTGACGCACCCTCCCTCACCCTCGCTCCGCTACGCGTCGCATTTCCCTCTCCCGCATTCGCGGGAGAGGGACAGCGCCGAAGGCGCAGGGTGAGGGAGGGGGCGTCAGCCTTGCCATCGCAACCCGCCTGTCGCATCCCCATCTCGCCCTCACACACCCAAGGCAGGAACACACACCCATGGCGACCGTCGCCAACCGATCCGCCCCCGCGCTCGATTTCCGCATGTTCGGCAAGGCGACCGAACTCAAGAAGCGGCTGCTGTTCACGATGGGCGCGCTTGTGGTGTTCCGCCTGCTGAGCTTCGTACCGCTCCCCGGCATCGATCCGCTGGCATTGGAGGCGCTGTTCAGCCGCACGCATGGCGGCGTGCTCGATTATGTGAATACCTTCTCGGGCGGCGCGCTGCAGCGTATGAGCATCATCGCGCTAAACATCATGCCGTACATCACCGCATCGATCATCGTTCAGCTGATGACGTCGCTGGTGCCGTCGTTCGAGGCCCTCAAGAAAGAGGGCGAGAGCGGGCGCAAGAAACTCAACCAGTACACCCGCTTCGGCACCGTGCTGCTTACCGCAGTGCAGGGCTATGGCATCGCGGTGGGTCTGGAATCCTGGGGCGGCGGGCAGACGGCCGTGATCGATCCGGGCATGATCTTCCGCCTGACGACGGTGATCACGTTGATCGGCGGCACGCTGTTCCTGATGTGGCTCGGCGAGCAGATTACGAGCCGGGGCATCGGCAACGGCATCAGTCTCATCATCATGGCGGGGATCGTCGCCCACTTGCCCACCTCGCTGGGCGGCATGTTCGAGCAGATGCGTTCGGGCGCGATCGGTGGCGGCTATGTCGTGCTGCTGCTTGTGGGCGCGATCGCGGTCATCGCCTTCATCTGCTTCATGGAGCGCGCGCAGCGGCGCATCCTCATCCAGTATCCCAAGCGCCAGGTCGGCAACCGCATGTTCCAGGGGGACAGCTCGCACTTGCCGCTGAAGATTAACACCGCAGGCGTCATCCCGCCGATCTTCGCCAGCTCGCTTTTGCTGATGCCGCTGACGATCGTGCAGTTCCTTGGCAAGGGCGGCGGACCCGACTGGGTGGTCACCGTCTCCACCGCTCTCCAGCGCGGCGCGCCGCTTTATCTCGCGCTCTACGCTGCGGGGATTATCTTCTTCAGCTTTTTCTATACGGCTGTGGTCTTCAACCCTGAGGAAACCGCCGACAACCTGAAAAAATACGGCGGCTTCATTCCCGGACGACGCCCGGGCCAGCAGACCGCCACCTATCTCGATTTCGTCCTCACCCGCCTGACGGTCGTCGGCGCGGCCTATCTTACCTTCGTCTGCTTGTTGCCCGAATTCCTGCAGGGGCAGGGCGCGGTCAACTTTTACTTCGGGGGCACCAGCCTGCTGATCGTCGTCAATGTGACGATGGACACCGTGAGCCAGATCCAGAGCCACTTGCTCGCGCATCAGTATGAGGGTCTGATCAAGCGATCGAAGCTGCGGGGAGCGCGTCGTTGAATTTGATTTTGCTCGGGCCACCGGGCGCGGGCAAGGGGACGCAGGCGGCACGGCTGGAAAAGCTGCACGGGCTGGTCCAGCTCTCTACGGGCAATATGCTGCGCGGCGCGGTCGCAGCGGGCACGCCAGTCGGCCTGCAAGCCAAGGCGGTGATGGAGGCGGGGCAGCTCGTTCCAGATTCGCTCGTCGAGGGCGTGCTGTCCGAGCGGCTCGATCTTGCGGACGTTCGCGCGGGGTTTATCCTCGATGGGTTCCCCCGCACCACGCCGCAGGCGCACGCTCTGGATGCGATGCTCGCCGCCAAAGGCCTGCGGCTCGATGCTGTTATCGTTCTCGACGTGGACGAGGAAGCGCTGGTGCAACGCATCGCGGGCCGCTTTGCCTGCGGCTATTGCGGCGAGGGCTACCACGACAGTTTCAAGCCGCCGCGCCACCCGGGCCGCTGCGATGTCTGCGGACACGACGATTTCCGCCGCCGCCCCGACGACCGCGCCGAAACCGTGCGGACCCGGCTTAAGGAATATCATGCCAAAACCGCCCCGATCCTGCCTTACTACGAAGGACGGGGCGTTATCAGTCACATCGATGGGATGGCCGATATGGATCATGTCGCCGCCGCGATAGAGGCGGTGCTAGAGCGTGATCGCGTCTGATTGAATCGGGCTGGGATTCCCAAGGAGCGGATTTTCTGATTCAGCCTTTGTGCTGGGTTGGAGGCTGGCATGGGATGACGCGACCCTATTCGATGGACCTGCGCGAGCGGGTGGTGGCG
>JBBQJX010000211.1:0-4265 GCA_038326295.1 Sphingomonadales bacterium | reverse complement strand
ATCGGGATCGCTGCCGCGGATGCTTTTGTGCAGCGCGGAGATCAGCCCGTAATGGCCCTCGCGGTCTTTGTCGTAGACCGGCAGGCGGCGCTGGAGCAGCGCGCGCAGGGCTTGAGTATCCAGTGGGGTCTCGATCCCGGTGGCGAACAGCGCCTCGGCCGGGTTGAGGAGGTGGCGGCCATCGCCGTCCGCGCCGGCGATCAGTGCCGTGCGCGCCTCGGGCGTCCGCGGCAGTGGCCGCGCTTCGAGCGCTTCGGCGCGCTCCAGCAGCGTCGCCAGCGCAGGCGTGTCGAGCCGTTCGAGGACGAGGACCTGGCAGCGGCTGAGCAGCGCCGCGTTCAGCTCGAAGCTGGGGTTCTCGGTGGTGGCCCCCACCAGCGTGATCGTGCCGTCCTCGACGAAGGGCAGGAAACCGTCCTGCTGGCTGCGATTGAAGCGGTGGATCTCGTCGACGAAAAGGAGCGTCCGCTGGCCGGCGCGGCGCGCGTCGCGCGCCTCGGCGAAGGCACGCTTGAGGTCCGCGACGCCCGAGAAGACCGCGCTCAGCTGGGCGAAGCGCAGGCCCACCGCGTCCGCCAGCAGGCGTGCGATGGTCGTCTTGCCCGTCCCGGGCGGTCCCCACAGGATGAGGCTGGTCAGCCGCCCACCCGCGACCATGCGGCCGAGCGGTCCGCTGGGGCCGACGAGCGCGTCCTGCCCGACCACCTCGGCCAGCGTTCGCGGCCGGAGGCGATCGGCGAGCGGGGCGTCGTCGGCGGCCACGCTGACAGGTGCTGCGGCGGCGGGAAAAAGATCGGCCATCGTGCCGGACGGTGCGCCGCCGATGCGCACACCGCAACCCTTGACATCGAACGTCTTCGATATATCTAAGACATACTCAAAAAGGAGAGAGTTATGTTTCACAGAATGCGACACACACATATGCACACCGGCGGCTGCGGCGAAGGCGGGGGCTGGCGAGGCTGGCGCGGCCGTTCGGGCGAAGGCCGCAGCGAAAGCTGGGGCGGCGGCGGTGGCCGCGAAGGCGGCCGGATGCGGCGGTTCTTCGAGCAGGGCGATCTGCGGCTCGTCATCCTCGCGCTGATCGCCGAGGCCCCCGCGCACGGCTACGAGCTGATTCGCGCCATCGAGGAGCGCGTTGGCGGAGCGTATGCACCAAGCCCGGGCGTGGTCTATCCCACGCTCACGCTGCTCGAAGAGACGGGCCTGATCGAGGCGGCCGAGAGCGACGGCAACAAGCGGCTGTTTCGCATCACCGACGCCGGAACCGCGCACCTCGCCGAACGCAAGGCGCAGACGGACGAGCTGTTGGCGCGCATGGACGGCGTGCGCGCGGAGCGCACTCGCGGCGATTACACGCCCGTTGTGCGGGCGATGCACAATCTGCGCACCGCGCTCAGGCTGCGGCTGGCGCGCGGCGAGGTGACGGCGGAGACGGTCGCGGCGGTGGCAGCCGCGATCGACGAGGTGGCGGCGAAGGTGGACCGGGCCTGAGGCGGGGCGCGAGGGGCCGAGCGGGCGCGGTACGTAAGTCCAGCACCAATGGAGTGATCGTTATGCGTCGTCCGAACCTCGCGCTTTTCCTCGCTTTTCTCGGCGTGCTTGCCGGGCCGTCCGTGGCGCAGACCGCCACGACGACGGAGGGCACCGCGGCAGCGGGTGCGCCGGGCCGTCACGCGGCCAGGCTGGCGAACGCCGATCCCGCTCAAATCGCCAGCCGAATGATGACGCGCGCCGATACCGATCGCAACGGCACGGTCAGCCAAGCCGAATGGCTCGCGGCGGGCCGCAAGGCGCGGGGCTTCGAGCGGATGGACGCGAACCACGACGGCCAACTCGATCGCACCGAACTCGCGGCGGGCGTGAAGCAGATGCAGGCGCGTGCGGCCGCGAAATCCGCCAGCGCTGCGGCGAGCGACGCCTCGTCCCAATAAGGCGGTACGCGGGCGCGGCGTCCGGAGACGCCGGGTCCGACGTCAGGCAGCCGCAGATTGTGCCCCGGCGAGGCGTGTCTTGAGGAAGGCGAGCACCGCCTGCTCCTGCGGGCGAAGCTCGGTTCCGTCTGCCAGCGCGTCCTCCACGCGGTCGGCGAGCGTCAGGGCCAGCGCCTTGTCCATATACGCGCCCACGATCTCGGGGTGAACGTAGCATTTGCGACAGATGGTCGGCGTATTGCCGAGCTGGGCGGAGACGCGTTCGATCGCGGCCTTGACGTTTCGCTTGGCCGCCGTGGGTGTCTCGAAGGCGTCAAACTCCGCCAAGGCGGTGGCGGCAAGCACGGTGCCCGCCCAGGTGCGGAAATCCTTGGCGGTGACGGAGGTGCCGGCGATCTCGCGTAGATAGGCGTTGACGTCGGACGAGGTGACGGGGTGCGTCTCGCCATCCTCGCCCACATACTGGAACAGCGACTGGCCCGGCAGCTCCTGCGCGGACTTCACCAGCCGCGCGATGCGACGGTCCTTCAGGCGCAGATTCCACTCCTTGTTGGACTTGCCCTTGAAGCGGAATCGCAGTTCGGAGCCCTCGATGCGGACATGCCGGTTGCGCAGCGTGGTCAGGCCGAAGCTGGCATTGTCCTTGGCATATTCGTCGTTGCCTACCCGGATTAACGTGGTTTCGAGCAGGTAGACGACGGTGGCGAGCACCTTTTCGCGCGGCATGCCCCGCATCGCCATATGCTGGTCGATCGTCGCGCGGATCGTGGGCAGCGCACGCGCGAAATCGAGCATGTGATCGAATTTGTTGCTGTCGCGGATGGCGCGGAAGTCCGCGTGATAGCGATATTGGCGCCGACCGCGCACGTCCTTGCCGACCGCCTGCAGGTGACCGCGCGGGTCCCTGCAAATCCAGACGTCGGTATAGGCGGGCGGGATGGCGAGCTTGGCGATGTGCGCCAGGAGCTTCTCGTCGAGGATCGGTTTGCCCGTTGGGCCGGTATACCGCCAACCCTCGCCATCCTTTTCGCGCGCGATCCCGGGATCGGTGGCGTGGACATAGTGGAGGCCCGCTTCCTCGGCCGCCTGCTCGGGGGCGAGGATGCCCGAGCCGTCAGCGGGCGTTTCGGGGGCCGGATCGAGCATTTTGTGCAAGCGCGCGTGGACGGGCAGGGTTCCGCACGATGGGCTATGGGCGTCGTTCGGCCGCTTCGCGCAGAAGGTCATAGGCGGTTTGCACGGCTTCGAAGCGCGCGCGCGCATTCGGATCGGCGGGGTTCGCGTCCGGGTGATGCACCTTCGCCAGCCGCCGGTGCGCGGCCTTCACCGCCGCCTCGTCGGCTTCCTCGTCGAGCTCCAGCACGCGCAAGGCATCGCGCTCGGCGCGGGGCCGCGTGCCTTCCTCCGCCCATGCCCAGTGTTTGGCGCGCCGGAAGCCGCCCGCGCGCGCTTCCTCCTTGGCGTGTTCGGCGGCGTCGGCTTCGCTCAGCCCGTCGAAATAATTCCAGCGCGCGTTGTATTCGGCCGCGTGGGGCGCGCAGAAATACCAGCGATCGGGGCGGTTGGGCACCTTGGGGGCGGGGCAATCGCCGGGCTGGGTGCAGCCGTGGCGATCGCACAGGCGAACCTTGGCAGCCTCGCGGCTCTGGCCGTAATCGCGCCAGCGGGGGAAACCCCAATCGAGTTCGCGGGAGCGGCGGGCCATGCGGGGGCCATGTATGGAGGCGGCGCGGCGGAGTCACGCGGGGCATTGCTGGCGGGCGCAAATGCGGGCCAATGGTCGCATGGATGCGGCGGACAGACTGGCGGAGGTGCGCGACCGGATCGCGCGCGCGGCGAAGCTGGCGGGGCGCGACGCGGGCGCGGTGACGTTGATCGCGGTGAGCAAGACGCACGGCCCCGAAGCGATCCGGCCGTTGCTCGAAGCCGGGCAGCGCGATTTCGGCGAGAACCGGGTGCAGGAGGCGGCGGCCAAATGGCCCGCGCTCCGTGCCGAGTTCCCGGGCGTGCGGCTGCACCTGGTCGGGCAGCTGCAGTCCAACAAGGCGGGCGATCCGGCGGGGCTGTTCGATGCCGTGCACAGCGTGGACCGGGCATCGCTCGTGGCGGCGCTGGGCAAGGCGGAGTGGCGCGGCGCGAGCTTCGTCCAGGTGAACATCGGCGGGGAGGCGCAGAAGGGCGGGTGCGCGATCGCAGAGACGGCCGCGCTGCTGGCAGCCGCGCGCGCGGCGGGGCTGGATGTGCGCGGACTGATGGCGGTGCCGCCCGAGGGGGTGGAGGCCGCGCCCTTCTTCGCGCTGCTGCAAAAAATGGCGCGTGAGGCCGGGCTGA
>JBBQJX010000210.1:0-4270 GCA_038326295.1 Sphingomonadales bacterium | reverse complement strand
TCTGGTGCCAATCGGTCTGCGCGACCGCGCTTCGCCCGTGTCCGACGCGGCTGTGCACCCTGCCGGGGCGCCCGGTGCCCTGATCGTGGGTGGAAGCGTGATGCTCGACGTCGTGCTCGACGATTTCGAGCGCGGGATGCGCGGCGTCTCCATCGTTGCGGAGCAGAAGCAGCTTGGCACCATCGGCGACGGCGATCAGGGTGTTGTGCGGGAGGTTCATGGGTGGAGAACGAACGGGGCGGTGTTAGGGTGCGCCGTCTGACGAGAGGGCGAACGATGCGTGGATTGCTGATGGCGGCGCTGTTGATCTGCGCGGGCGGGGCGCGAGCCCAGATCGCCACACAGGTGCTGGCACCGGGCGAGACGCTACTGCGCGTCTCGGCGACGGGAACGGTGAAGACGCGGCCCGATCAGATCACGATCACGGCAGGAGTGGTGAGCCTGGGTCGGACGACGCGCGAGGCGCTGGCAGCCAACAATGCCACAATTGGGCGCATGATCGCGGCGGTGCGCGCGTCGGGGATCGAAGCTGCTGACGTGACGACGAGCGAACTCGGCCTCAAGCCGCGTTTCAGCAAACCGCCCAAGGGCAGCGAGGACGACGATGACGAGAGCTTCGCCGCGAAGCCGATCGGCTATACGGTGATGAACAAAGTTAAGGTACGCATGCGCGATCTGGCGCGTGCGGGGGCGCTATTGTCCGCACTGGTCGACGCGGGAGCGAACAGCATCGACGGGCCGGACTTCGCCGTGGCGGACCCGAAGCCGGTGAAGGCGCGCGCAAGGGCGGCGGCAATGGCGGAGGCTGTAGCCGAGGCGCAGAACTATGCCGAGGCGGCGCATATGCGGATCGCGCGCGTGCTCGCTATCAGCGACCGAAGCGACGACCGGGACTTATATTCATCTGCACAGGACATCGTAGTGACGGGCAAGAGGACCGCTGCGACGCCGATTGAGCCCGGGACGCTCGACACACAGGCAACCGTGTGGGCAGATTACGCGATGGTGCCGCGCTAGTATTGGCTGCGCGCGCGTGCGCGGGCATAGCGCCGCCCCATGCATGATATTCGCGCGCTCCGTGCCGATCCCGCCGCTTTCGATGCCGCGCTCGCGCGGCGGGGGGCGGGGGCTGAAGCGGCGCGGGTGCTGGCGCTCGATACCGAACTGCGGGGCGTGCTGACCGAACTGCAGGAGGGGCAAGCCGGGCGCAACGAGGCGTCGAAGGCGATCGGCGCGGCGAAGGCGGCGCGCGACGAGGGCGCGGCAGCCGCACTGATGGCCGAGGTGGCGGCGCTGAAGGAGCGGATGCCGGCGCTGGAGGAACGCGCGCGCGCAGGCGAGGCGGCGGTGCAGGGCGCGCTGCTGGCGATCCCCAACGCGCCCGCGCCCGACGTACCCGATGGCGCGGACGAGACGGGCAATGTCGAGGTCCACCGGCACGGCACGCTGCCCGCGTTCGATTTTGCGCCGCTGGAGCATGACCTGCTCGCCGCCCCGCTCGGCTACGATCCCGATGCGGCCGCCGCGCTTGCGGGGGCGCGGTTCGCGGTGCTGAAGGGGCCGGTCGCGCGGCTGCACCGGGCGCTGGGGCAGTTTATGCTCGATGCGCAGATCGCGGCGGGGTATCTGGAGGTTGCGCCGCCGCTTCTGGTGCGCGGCGCGGCGATGCTCGGCACGGGGCAGCTGCCCAAATTCGCCGAGGACAGTTTCCACACCACCGACGATCGCTGGCTGATCCCCACCGCCGAGGTCTCGCTGACCAATCTCGTGCGCGAGCAAATCCTTGCCGAAGCCGATCTGCCGCTGCGGTTCGTGGCGCTCACGCCCTGCTTCCGGCAGGAGGCGGGATCTGCAGGGCGCGATACCCGCGGGCTGATCCGTCAACACCAGTTCGACAAGGTGGAGCTGGTCTCCATCGTCCCGCCCGATGCAAGCGAGGCCGAGCATGAGCGCATGACCGGTTGCGCCGAGGCGGTGCTCGATGCCCTGCGGCTGCCCTACCGGCGGATGCTGCTGTGCGCGGGCGACATGGGGTTTGCGGCGCGCAAGACCTACGATCTGGAGGTTTGGCTGCCGGGCCAGGGCAAGTACCGCGAGATTTCGAGCTGCTCGAACTGCGGGGACTTCCAGGCGCGGCGCATGGATGCGCGGTTCCGCGCGGCGGGCGCGAAGGGCACCGGCTTCGTCCACACGCTGAACGGCAGCGGCCTGGCGGTGGGGCGCACGCTGGTGGCAGTGCTGGAGAATTACCAGCGCGCGGACGGCAGCGTGGGGGTGCCGGATGTGCTGCGGCCGTATATGGGCGGTGTCGACGTGCTGCGCGCGGGGTGAGCGAGGCGGGCCGGGTCCAGGGCCCCGCTCGACGTTGCGTCCTGGAACGGATAGTCCCGATCGCAAGGAGCGATCCCGCGATGATCAAATTCTATTTCAGCCCCGCGCCCAATCCCGCCAAAGTCGGCTTGATGCTCGAGGAGGCTGGGCTGGCTTACGAGGCGATCCCGGTCGATACGCGCAAGGGCGAGCAGCACGCGGCCGCGTTCCTGGCGTTGAACCCCAATGGCAAGGTGCCCGTGATCGTCGATGGCGATGCGGTGGTGTTCGATAGCAACGCGATCCTGCTGTATCTGGCCGAGAAGACCGGCCAGTTCCTTCCGGCCAATACGCCTGCGCTCAAAGGCCAGCTCTATTCTTGGCTGATGTTCGTTGCGACCGGGATCGGTCCGTATTCGGGCCAATATGTCCATTTTAACCACTTCGCACCCGCGCCCAAGGACTATGCGATCGAGCGCTACAAGTTCGAGGCCGAGCGCCACTGGAACATCCTGAACGATCATCTGGGCGCGCACGAGTATATGGTCGGCGACAGCTACACGATCGCCGACATGGCGGTGTTCGGCTGGGGTCGCCCGGTGGCGTTCATCGTCGGCGAGCATGGCTGGGACAAATTCCCCCATGTGAAGCGCCTGTTCGACTGGATCAGCGCGCGCCCGGCGGTCGAGCGGCTGAACACGCGGCTGGCGCAGTTCACCTTCAAGGCGGAGATGGACGATGTGGCGAAGGCGGCGATGTTCCCCTCGATGGCGAAGGCGGCGTAAACCCCGCGCCTAGACCGCGAGCCGCCCCTGGTTGCCGCCGCCTCCCTCGGCGCGCGCGCGTTTCCAGGCGGCGTCGCGGTCCAGCAGCGGGATCGCGGGGCGTTTGCCCTGGAAAAGCTCGGCGAGCGTGAAGAGCTGGAGGCGCGGATAGGTCCTGCCGTCCGCGCCTTCGTACACCCCCGCCGCCGCCGCCTCGCGCTCCATCTCGCGCGTGGGCAGGATCACGCACACGAATATGGCCATCGGCGCGCGCTCGCGCTCCATCGTGCCCTTCAAATCGCGCACCATCGCGGGGCCGACGTTGCGCCCCGCCTTGACCGATACGATCGCGGCTTCGGTCTTGCGCACGCCGCGTTCGTCGGCATGGCCGGTGAAATAGACGAAGCCATCGATGCCGCGATCGGGTCCCTTGCGGCCGCTCTGATAGGGCACGCCGTCAATCTTATGGGTGATCCAGTATTGGAACTGGTGCGGCTGTTCGGCGGCGAGCTTTTCGGCGGAGGGCAGGTCTTTGGGTACGCCGATCACTTCGTAATCGAGACCGTCGCCGTAGCGCGCCATGCGCTTTTCGATCGCACCGATGGCGAGATGGGTGATATCGATCCCGATCCAGCGGCGGCCGAGCTTCTGCGCGGCATCGACCGCAGTGCCGCAGCCGCAGAACGGATCGAGGACGAGATCGCCGGGGTTGGAGCTGGCGGCGATGATGCGTTCGAGAAGGGCGAGGGGCTTTTGGGTGGGGTAGCCGAGACGTTCGGCTGCCTGCGCGCCAACTGGCGGAATGTCGGCCCACAGATTCTGGATCCGCTCGCCCCGACTTTCGTCCTCGAACATTTTCAGCCGCAGCGCTCCGTCTGGACTCGACGGGAAGTGCAGCCTTCCTTCGGTATCATATTGCCGCATCCGCTCACGGTTGCATGACCAGCCGTTAGAATGATGCTTGTAAGTCACGCCGTTTGATGCGGTATATAAATACTGGAGGTTGGCTCGACGCCGGGATTGCGCAATGTTACCGATTGCCAGCGGCGGCCATTTGCATCGCGGTTTTGATATTTCTTGTCCAGTTCTTCGCGGGTAAGTTGTTTCCAAATCTGGGTCCAAACGAAACCTTCCGATTTGCTGTAGAAAAATACAGTGACGGTCACATCGCCAAAACCTCGGCTCACGTTTCCGTG
>JBBQJX010000209.1:0-4276 GCA_038326295.1 Sphingomonadales bacterium | reverse complement strand
TCTTCGCCGACGAGACGGGCGGCTCGCCGATGCCCGACACCCCCGCCCCCGCCGCGATCTTGATCGGCCCTGAAGGCGGCTTCACCGCCGGGGAGCGCTCCGCCATCCGCGCCCATCCGGCCGCGCGCGCCTTCGGCCTTGGCCCCCGCATCCTTCGCGCCGACACCGCCGCCGTCGCCGCCATCGCGCTCTGGCAGGCCGCAAGCGGCGACTGGCCCCGCTAATCTACCTCTTCAAACAGCGCCGTCGCATCGCGCCGCGCGCTCAGAACCCGGACGATCTCCAGCCGAGCGCCCTGGTAGCGGAACAGAATGGTATAGCCGCGATGCGGCGTGCTCCGTAGTTCGCTGCCCAAGTCCTCGCGCGCGCTCCCAAGCACACCTGGAAGCTCGGCCATGGTTGCGCACCGCGCCCGGATCGATCCGACAAACCGTCGTGCGATCTCGATGCTGCCACTCGCCTGCGCGATACCGTCCGCAAGGTTGGCAAGGTCACGCCGCACCGAACGAAGATACAGAAGCCGGGGCATTTAAAAGCCACGGGCCTCCATCGCACGAAAATGTTCTTCCATCGACACGCCGAGTTGCTCATCGGTCATGCCCCCCCCTTCCGCGATCGCCTCGGCGATCGAGAGCCTGAGCGCCGCCAGCTTCGCCTCGCGCTCCTCCACCAGCCGCAGTCCCTCGCCCAGCAGTTCGCCCGCCGACGTGTACCGGCCGGAGCTTACCGCGCCCTCCACGAATGGCTTCCACCGATCCCCGATCGCCACATCCATCGCCAAAACTCCGTCGCTGACCGACGCCGCATATACATCCGCCACGCGCGAACGGGAACCGCCCGCACACCGCTGGCAGTTGCCTGAACGCACCCTTATCTGCCCGCAATGACCACGCGCCCCGATGCCGCACCGCAGTCCCCGCCGATCGCGTCCCCCGCCGATCTCGCGCAGGTGTTCGCCGATGGCTGCAAGCCCGCGCTCGCATGGCGCATCGGCACCGAGCACGAGAAGTTCGTCTACCGCCGTGCGGATCGCCGCGCGCCCAGCTACGAGGAACCCGGCGGCATCCGCGATCTGCTGGGTCACATGCGCCGCTACGGATGGCTGCCCGTAAACGAGGGCGGCAACACCATCGCCATGACCGGCCCCGATGGCGGCATCAGTCTGGAACCGGCGGGCCAGTTCGAACTCTCGGGCGCGCCGCTCGAAAATCTGCACGAAACCTGTGCCGAGGCCGGCCGCCACCTCAAGCAATGCAAGGAAGCGGGCGACGCGCTCGGCCTTGGCTTCCTTGGCGTGGGCTTCTGGCCCGACAAGACCCGCGCCGAACTCCCCGTCATGCCCAAGGGCCGCTACGCGATCATGCGCCGGATGATGCCGCTGGTGGGCGATCTCGGGCTCGATATGATGCTGCGGACCTGCACAATTCAGGTAAACCTCGATTATGCGTCCGAGGCGGACATGGTGATGAAGTTCCGCGTCGCGCTCGCGCTGCAACCGCTGGCCACCGCTCTGTTCGCCGCTTCACCGTTCACAGAAGGAAAGCCCAACGGCTTCCTTTCCTACCGCAGCCACATCTGGACCGATACCGATCCGGGCCGCACCGGCATGCTGCCCTTCGTGTTCGATGACGGCTTCGGCTTCGAGCGTTATGCTGAGTATATGCTCAGCGTGCCGATGTACTTCGTCTATCGCGACGGCAAATATATCGACGCGGGCGGCCAGGATTTCCGCGAGTTCCTGAACGGCCAACTCCCCGCCTACCCCGGAGAGCGCCCCACGATCGACGACTGGAAAGATCACCTCTCCACCGCCTTCCCCGAGGTCCGCCTCAAATCCTTCCTTGAAATGCGTGGTGCCGATGGCGGCCCGTGGAGCCGCATCTGCGCGCTCCCCGCGCTCTGGGTCGGCCTGCTCTATGGCGGAGACGATGTACTCCACGCCGCATGGGATCTGGTCAAGCACTGGACCATCGCAGATCATCAGGCCATCCGCGCCGACGTTCCCCGTCTGGCACTGAAGGCCAAAGGTCCGCGCGGCCGCAGCTTCCAGCAGCTGGCCCGCGAAGTGCTCGCCCTCGCCGACAAGGGCCTCGCCAATCGCGCCCGCCTGAACGCGGCTGGAGACAGCGAACAGGGCTACCTCGCCCCGCTGCACGAAATCGCCCATTCCGGCCTCACCCCGGCCGATCGCATGCTCGCCGCCTATCACGGCCGCTGGAACGGCGACGTAACCCGCATTTACGAAGAAGAGAGCTTCTAAGCCTATTCCTCCTCCGGACCCAGCGCCGCGTCCAGATCCCTCGGCCGCGTGAACCGCAGTAGCCGCGCGCACCCCTCGGCGATCCCCGCCCAATCGTCCACCCCAAGCTCCAGCTCGGCAATCGCGGCAGTCGGATATTTCTCCTCCACCGAGCCCCGGCCGCCCGCCGCCTCGGGCACCAGCCACAGCACCAAGTCCTCGATCCCAGGATTATGCCCTACCAGCAGAACATGTCCGGCGCCTGCAGACAGCGCGCCCAGCACCTCCGCCAGCCCCGCCGCGCTCGCCATGTAGATGCGGCTGTCGAACACCGGCGTCAGAGCGCGCCCCAGCCCGTCCTCCACCCCTTCGAGCGTCTGGCGCACGCGTGTCGCGGGCGAACACACCACCAGATCGAACGCCAGTCCTTCGCGCGCCAGGAACGCGCCCATCACAGACGCCGCCCGACGCCCCTTGGCGTTCAGCGGCCGATCGAAATCGGTCTTCACGCTATCGTCCCAGCTCGATTTGGCGTGGCGGAGCAGGGTCAGGCGGCGCATCGGTTCGCCGTTACCGGCTGGCCACGGTTTTACAAGCGGCCCGCGCACCCTCCCCCACGAAACCCCGCACTATCGCCCGCGCGTCCGCAAGTGGCACCCGCTCCACCGCCACACCCGGCGGCAGCCCCGCCAGCAAACGGGTGGGCACCGCACTGCCAAGGATTACAAACACACCCCGATCGTCCGCGCGCCTTATAAGCCGCCCGAACGCCTGCGCGATGCGCCCCTGCACGATCAGATCGTCATAGCCCGCTCCCCCGAACGCCGCCTTGCGCGCCGCGTGCAGCACGGTGCGCCTCGGCCACGGAACCCCCTCCATCACGATCAGTCGAAGCGCCTCGCCGGGCACGTCCACCCCGTCACGCAGCGCGTCCGACCCCAATAGCGAGGCATGCGCGTCCGCGCGGAACAGGTCCACCAGCGTCCCCGTGTCGATCGGATCGACATGCTGCGCGAGCACCGCCAGACCCTTGCCCGCCAGCCCGTCGGCGATCCGCGCATGGCACGCGCGCAGCCGCGCGATCGCGGTAAACAGACCGAGTGCACCGCCACCGCTCGCTTCGATCAGCGCGGCGAACGCGCCCGCCACGCTCGCGGGATTACGCCGGTCCACGTCGGTCACCACCAGCACGCGCGCATTGGCGGCATAATCGAACGGGCTTTCCACCGCGAAGCGTGCGGGCGGAATGGCCAAATGCGTCGCACCCGTGCGATGCTCGGTATCGCGCCAGTCGTCCGCCCCGGTCAGCGCGGCACCCCGCGCGCGCAATGTGGCGGACGTGATCAGTGCTCCATGCGCGGGGGCGAGCACCGCGTCGGCGAACGGCTTGGTCGGATCGAGCCAGTGCCGCCGCACGCCCACATCATATTCGCGCCCGCCGCCGCGTTCGAGCGTCAGCCAGTCGACGAACTGCGGATCGGGCGGTCCGCCCAGCCGCTCGCTCAGCGCAATCCATTCGCCCACCAGCCCGCCGCGCAGCCGCAGCCCCGCCGCCGCCGCCTCGATACGCGCACGCGCGGGCGTATCGAGCCACTCGGGCGCAGCCTCGATCAGCGCGCCCAGCCGCGCCTCGAGCGCCGCCATCGGCCCGCGCAGCCGTTCGAGCGCACCGCGCGCGCCGGCCGCCGCATCGATCAACGCGCCCGGAAGCTCGGCCGCCTCGGTCTCCAGCCCGTATCCCTCGTCGCCCGGCTCGGCACGCGCCAGGGTGCAATCGCGGACCGCACCCAGCAGCGCCTCGATCGGTCCGTTAGGCACGCCATCGATCAGCCGTTGCAGCCATCCCTCGCCAGGAAGCGACGCCGCCGCCGTAAGCAGATCCCTGAGAGCGGCCGCCGCACCCTCGTCATAGCTCGCCGCGTCCGCCAGCCTCGCCGCCAGCCCGCGCCGCCGACCGCGCGTCGCCCGGCTCGGCCCGAGCAGCCAGTGCCCCAGCTCGATCCCCTCGCGCCCCGTCAGCGCCAGGCTGAACGCCCC
>JBBQJX010000208.1:0-4291 GCA_038326295.1 Sphingomonadales bacterium | reverse complement strand
GGATCGGGCCGCTGGGGATGGCGGCCAACGTGATCAATTACACCGTGGGGGCTTCGATCTTCGTGGTGCCCGCGGCGGCGGCCGGGTTCGCGGGCGCGTGGGCACCCGTGGCGTTCGCGGCCGCCGCCGTGGGGACGCTGGCGATCACCTGGTGCTTCGCCGAGGCCGCAAGCCGCGTGCCATCGAGCGCGGGAGCGTACGGCTTCGTGGAAGCCGCGTTCGGGCGTTATGCGGGGTTCATCGCGGGGGTGTTCACCTATGTGGCGAACGTGCTAGCGGCGGGCGCGATCGCGGCGGCGGCGGCGGACACGTTTGCAGCGCTGTTCCCGGGGCTGGCGGGCGCGGGGGCGCGCGCGGCGCTGATCGTGGGCTGGTTCCTGTTCCTCGGCCTGATCAATCTGCGCGGAGTACGCGCGGCGACGCGCGTGGTCGAGCTGGCAACGCTGATCAAGCTCGCGCCGCTGATCCTGTTTCTGGTCGTGGGGGTGACGCTGATCGATCCGGCGAACCTGCCGCTGCCCACCCCTCCCCTCCCCCATGACTTCGGCCGCGCATTGCTGCTGGCAGTGTTCCTGTTTGCGGGCGTGCACGGCGCGCTCAGCGTCGGGGGCGAGGTGCGCGATCCAGCGCGCACGATCCCGCGCGCGGCGATCCTGGGGATGACCGGGGTGACGATCCTGTTCGTCGGCGCGCAGCTGATCGCGCAGGGCGTGTTGGGGAGCGCGCTGGCAGCCTCGGCCACCCCGCTGGCGGATGCGATGGCACGCGTGTCCCCGGCGCTGCGACTGACGATGCTGGTGGGGGCGGCGATCAGCATGACGGGGTGGCTCGCGAGCGACGCGCTCTCCACCCCGCGCACGCTGTTCGCGTTCGCGCGCGATGGCTGGCTGCCCGCGTGGCTGGGCGGGCTGAATGTGCGCAGCCACGCGCCGGTGCGCGCGGTGATCGTGCATCTGCTGCTGGTTGCGGGGCTGGCGCTGGGCGGAAGTTACCGCGCGCTGGCGATCGTCTCGTCGCTGCTGCTGGTGAGCCTGTTCGCGCTGGGGTGCCTCTCGGCGGCGCGGCTGCGCGTGCGCGGTGTGGCGCGCGCGGGCGTGCCGGTGCGATTGCCGGGGCTGGTGCCCGCTGCGGTGGTCGCGGTCGCCCTGATGGCGTGGACGGCCGCGCAGGCGACAGGCCTGGAGGCACTCGCCGTGATGGGGTTGGTGGCGGCGGCGAGCGTGTGGTTTCAGGTGGTTTCGCGGACCAGGGCCTAAAGCTGGATGTCGGCCATCGTCGCGATTTCGCGGTCGAGGCCGAGATCGTCGCCCATGGCTTCGTGGACGAGGTGCGCGCCGTGCGCGGCGGGCTTGGCGCGGAACTTGTCGAAGGTGGCGATCTGCCCGAAATCGACGTCGACACTCGCCTGGATCGCGCGGATGGCGCGCTGGCGCAGGCGGAACTCGCCCGGATCGATCGCCTCCTCGGGTAGGCGCGCGATCAGGCTCGTCTGTTCGAGCACGAAGCCCACCGCGCCGGGGTGCGGCTGGCCCGCATCATGCCACACCACGATCTTGAAGAAGGCACGCGGCACCCGGATGTCCTTCAGCGGTTTATCGTTGCCGCCAAAAACCGGCCCGTTGAAGATCGAAAGCTTGGTGCGCTGGTCGCCGCCCTGTTTGGAGATGAAATCCTCCAGATCGCCCCAGAGCTTGAGGTGCTGATGGGTGAAATCGTCCGACTGGTTGAAGAATTTATGCTGCGGGGCGGCATTGGGATAGTGGAAGGTATCGGTGTTCGACAGGATCGCTTCGGCGTCGGTCCGTCCCCACGCGGCGTCGGCACGGCGGCTGAGGTGGCCCTTGTCGTAATCGTTCATGAAATAATAAGGCCCGTCCACCTGCGCGGCATCGGGGATGCGGCCGTCGCGTGCCCAGACATCGTGGCTGGTGCGCGGCGCGTTGGCGGCGGCACCGAAATCGACATTGACGGCGGAGAGATAGGCGAGACGACGCGGCCCGTTCATCAGCACCGAATAGTGGCTGTACCGGAGTTCGAAGCGGTTCGCGCCGGGTTCGGGACGCGTGAGCGCGAGCGGGGTGCCGAAGCGCGGACCGGGCTTGATGCGTGGGAGCGGGACGGCGGTGCCATGGTGGAGGAAATCGGGGCGATAGCCCGCGCGGCCTGCGAGCGCGGAGGCGGGAGTGGTGGGATCGGGCTTGAGCTTTTCGTGTTCGAGGCCGCCTTCGGATGGGGGGGTGGCGGCGGGGGCGGGGGCGGAGACCGCGACCGCCATCGAACCGCCGAGGCTGACGGTGATGCGCAGCGGCACCTCGAAAGCGATCGATCCGGCAGAGGCGGCGACGGTGGCGGTGGCGTTGGCGGCGGGTTCGGTCATGGCGGGGCCTCCGGCGTTGGCGGGGATGGTGGGCGGGGTAGGGGCGGGCGGCGCATCGGCGCGCAGCAGCGTATCGAGCAGCGCGCGTTTCTCCGGAGCGAGCGGTGCGGCGGCGATGCCCGCGACGAGCGCGGAGACGCGCACGCCCTCGTTGGCGATCCAGTCGATATCCTCGATGCCCTGTTCGGCCTCGTCCCAGGGGCGGCCGTCCTTGTTGAGAATGGTGCCGTCGGCATCGCGACGCGGGACGCCCGAATGGTGCAGCGCAACCACTTCCCACTGATCGTTGAAGACAGGCGCGCCCGAGCTGCCCTTCTCGGTATCGGTGGCATAGTGGAGGAAGGGGCCCATCACGGCGGGGCCGACATCGGTGCCGGTGGCGAGATCGAGCGGACGGTTGCCGCGGATCGCGATTTCTTTGGGGCGGCCGTCGGGATGCTGGACGATATCAAGCGCATCGATCGGCACGACCGCGATCTTGCCCTGGCGGCCATCGAGCGGGGACCAGCCATAATCGCCGATGGGCCGACCGCGCTGCGAGATGGGGGCGACTGCGACGAGCGCGTAATCGAGCGCTTCGTCGGCGAGGAAGAAGCGATCCGGATCGAGCTCGTAGGACTGCATCGGCGGCTGCGCGCCACCGGCGCGCAGTTCGTAATCCATTTGCACCGCGCTTTGCGCCGCAATGGCGGCATCGGGGAAGACATGGTGGTTGGTGATGAGCAGGCCCGGGCCGACGAGAAAACCCGTGGCGAGCGGCTGTACCTGGCCGCCCTGGTGCAGCACGATGCGGCCCACGGTCTGCGCGGCGCGGCGACCGGACTCGAAAAATTCGACCGAGAGGAAATCGCGCGCGCCCACGATCGCCTCGAAGACGACGCGGTTGCTGAGCTGGACCGGGGCGAGCGTGGGCGCGGCCGCCATCGATTTGAGCGCGGGATCGGCGTCGGCGCGGCGCGCGTCGGAAGCGCGGCGGACGCTCGCCATCAGACGGCCGACGCGTTTGGCAAGGCGCTCGGGCGAATCGGCGCTGAGCCAATCGCCGCGCGCGGCGGCGGCGGCGCGGTCCGCGCGCACGGGTGCGCGCGCATACCAGCGGTCCGCCGCCTGCGTGGCAAGGGCCACCGTTGCGGCATCGCGCGCGGGGTCGCGTTGGCGTTCGGCGACCATGGCCCCCTCCCCTGTTCGGTCCGCGTAGCTTAACCCAGGTGCCGGACGCGACAAAGGGGCGCGGGCGTGAACTTTTTATTGCGGCGGGGCTGCGTTCGCTGTCCGGGCGGCGCGCATCGCGGCACGGATGCCCTCGACGCGTGTGCGCGCATCGCGCGCGGAGGCAACGAAGGTGCGACGATCGCCGAGGCTGAGCTTCTGGAACGCGCCGAGCATGGCCGCCTGCATCCGCTGCTGCTGGCCCTGCGCGAGGGTGCGCTCGTGCAGCATCGCGCGTTCGAGCGCGCTGACATCGAGCCGCTCCGCGCCGAGCACGTCGAGCATTTCGGCGCGTGCGGCCTCGATCTGCTGGCGCGTGCCATCCTCGCGCTGCGAGCGGAACGCGTCGCGCATCGCGCGCTGGCCCTCGGGCGAGAGGTTGACGAACAGCTGGCGCATGTAGCCCCGGCCCCCGCCCATGCCCGGCATGCCGGGCGCGGCTTCGGGACCGGAGGGTGGCGAGGGCTGCGCGAGTGCGGGCTGCACGATGGCAAGCGGGGCGAGGCCGAGCGCGGCGGCGATCGCCAGGGTGCGCAGGGTGGGATTGGTCACAGGATTTCCTCTTCGTCAGGCGTGGGGGTGAAGACCGACTGGAACACGAAACTGTCGGTCTTCGAGAGCGCGATCCGGGTCTGCGCGGGGGGGGGCGCGGGGGCGGGCGAAGAACGGAAGAGCACACGTCTGAACTCCAGTCACTCATGACGA
>JBBQJX010000207.1:0-4297 GCA_038326295.1 Sphingomonadales bacterium | reverse complement strand
ATGGCGATCCTGTGGCGCGGCATGGACACCGCCGAGACGGGCGTGCTTACCCGCGCAATGGCGCATTCGGGCACGGTCATCGCGTTCGATGCGGACGCGCTCGGCGGGCCGGTCGTGGACAAGCATTCGACCGGCGGCGTGGGCGACAAGACCAGCTTCCTCGTCGCGCCCATCGTGGCTGCGTGCGGCGGCTTCGTGCCGATGATCTCGGGGCGCGGGCTCGGCCACACCGGCGGCACGCTCGACAAGCTCGACGCGATCCCCGGCTATTCGTCCGCGCCCGATCTGGCGCGGTTCAAGGCGGTGGTGGCCGAGGTGGGGTGCGCGATCATCGGGCAGACCGCCGATCTGGCACCCGCCGATCGCCGCCTATACGCGATCCGGGACGTGACGGGGACGGTCGAATCGATCCCGCTCATCACCGCGTCCATCCTGTCCAAAAAGATCGCCTCGGGCACGCAGGCGCTGGTCATGGACGTGAAGACCGGCTCGGGCGCGTTCATGCCGACGCTGGGGCGCGCGACCGAGCTGGCGCGCACGATCCTCGGCACCGCGGCGAGCGCGGGGCTGCCGGCGCGCGCGCTCGTGACCGATATGGGGCAGACGCTGGGCCTTAGTGCGGGCAACGCGCTCGAGATCGCCGAGTGCATCGCCTACCTGACCGGCGGCGTGCGCGAGGCGCGGCTGGACGCGGTGACGCTGGCGCTCGCGGCCGAAATGCTCGTGCTGACCGGCCTCGCGCCCGACCGGGCCGCGGCCACCGCCCGCGCCGACGCGGCGATACGCTCGGGTGCGGCGGCCGAGCGGTTCCAGGGCATGATCGCGGCGATGGGCGGACCGGCTGACTTTCTCGAACACGCGGACCGCTACCTTTCCCGCGCCCCCGTGGTGGTGCCGGTGATCCCCGAGCGCGGCTTCCTCGCGCAGGTCGATGCGCGCGCACTCGGCACCGCGCTCGTCGCGCTCGGCGGCGGGCGCGCGCGCGCCGAGGATCGGCTCGATCTATCGGTGGGGTTCGCCGACGTGGCGGCGGTCGGCGCGGCGGTCGGCCCGGATCGGCCGCTGATGCTGGTCCACGCCGCCTCGCGCGACGCGGCGGACCGCGCGGTTGCCTCCGTGCTCGCGTCGTGCACCATCGCGGACGCCGCGCCCGCGCCCGTGCCGGTCGTCCACACCATGCTCACGCCAGTGGACGCCTGATGGGCCACGGCTTCGGACTGCTCGGCGTAATGGTCATCCTCGGCATTGCGGTGCTGTTCTCCACCAACCGCCGCCAGATTCGCCTGTCGATCGTCGCGCGCGCCTTCGGCCTGCAGGCGCTCGTCGCGGTGCTCGTCCTCTATTTGCCCGCCGGGCGACGCGTGATCGCGGCGATGTCGGGCGGGGTGCAGGCGGTGCTGGGCTATGCGGACGCGGGCATCGACATGGTCTTCGGCCCCGCCGCGCATCCGGCGACCGGCGTAATCTTTGCGTTCCAGATTTTGCCGATCATCATCTTCTTCTCCGCGCTTATGGGCGTGCTGTATCATCTGCGCATCATGCAGATCGTCGTCGCGGCGCTGGGCGGGCTGCTCCAGCGCGCGATCGGGACCAAGCCGGTCGAATCGCTGAACGCGGCCGCGACTGCGTTCGTGGGCCAGACCGAATCGCCGCTGGTCATCCGCCCCTACCTCACCCGGCTCACCGATCCGCAGATTTTCGCGGTCATGGTCTCGGGCTTTGCCTCGGTCGCGGGATCGGTGCTTGCGGCCTATGCGAAGATGGGGATCAACATCGATTATCTGCTCGCAGCGAGCTTCATGGCAGCACCGGGCGGGCTGCTGATGGCCAAGCTGCTGATGCCCGACGGACCTACTCCGGACGAGCCGCCGGGCGAGATCGTCAAGGTGGGCGGGCACGCCCACGCCAACGTCATCATGGCGGCGGCGGTCGGCGCGCAGGACGGGCTGCGGATCGCGGTCAGCTGCGGCGCGATGCTGGTGGCGTTCGTTGGGTTGATCGCGCTGATGAACGGGCTGCTCGGGTTGGTCGCGGGGCCGCTCGGCGCGCCGGGGCTGACCTTCCAGATATTGCTGGGCCAGCTGTTCGCGCCGATCATGTATCTGCTCGACATCCCGTGGACCGAGGCGCGCGCGGCGGGGGGGTTCTTCGGCGAGAAACTGATCCTGAATGAATTCATCGCTTTCCTCCACCTGGGCGAGGCCAAGGGGACGCTATCCCCGCGCACCGAGGCGATCGTCACCTTCTCGCTCTGCGGGTTCGCCAATTTCTCCTCGATCGCGATCCAGATGGGGTGCCTGGGCGCGCTGCTGCCGAGCAAGCTCGGCACGATCGCGCGCTTCGGGCTGCGCGGCGTGCTCGCCGGATCGCTCGCCAACCTGATGAGCGCGGCGCTGGCCGGGCTGCTGCTACCCGGATGACGCGCGCCAAGATCATCATCGATTGCGATCCCGGGCAGGACGATGCGATCAATCTTCTGATGGCGTTCGCCGCGCCCGAGGCGCTCGACGTGCTCGGCGTGACGGCGGTCTCGGGCAATTTGCCGCTGGCGGTGACCGAGCGCAACATCCGCATCCTGTGCGAGCTCGCGGGTCGCACCGACGTGCCGGTGTTCGCGGGCTGCACGCGGCCGATGGTGCTCGAGCCCGTGCACGCCGGGCATATTCACGGCGCGGACGGGATCGACGGGATGCGCGTCTATGCGCCGACGCACCCGCTGGGCGCGCAGCACGCGGTCAACTGGATCGTCGATACGCTGATGGCCGCTGCGCCCGCTTCGATCACGCTCGTTCCCACGGGTCCGTTGACCAATATCGCGATGGCGCTGGTGATGGAGCCGCGTATCGCCGGGCGCATCGAACGCATCGTGCTGATGGGCGGCGCGATGCGCGAGGGGGGCAATTACACCGCGTCGGCCGAATTCAACATCCGCGTCGATCCGCATGCGGCCGATGTGGTGTTCCGCTGCGGGCGGCCGATTACTGCCTTCGGGCTGGACGTATCGCACCAGCTGCTTGGCTTGCCGCATCGGCTGGCGCGGATCGCGGCGCTGGGCAATCCGGTGGCGGAGGCGGCGCACGGGATGCTGGCGTTTTTCAATCGCCACGATAGCGCCAAGTACGGGACCGAAGGCGCGCCGCTGCACGATCCTTGCACGATCGGCTGGCTTCTGCGGCCCGAATTGTTCCAGCTCAAGCCCTGTCATGTCGCGATCGAGACCGGATCGGCGCTGACGATGGGGCACACTGCGGTCGATTTCTGGGGCGTGAGCGGGCGCGCGCCCAATTGTGACTGGGCGCAAGGGGTGGACGCGGACGGGTTCTTCGATCTGCTGACCAAATTGCTCGCGCGCTACTGATGCACGCGCTTTCGGACCTCTCGGTGGCGGTCGTCGGTTCGATCAACCTCGATCTGGTGGCGCGCGCGACGCATCTGCCGCGACCCGGCGAGACGGTGACGGGGGCGCGGCTCGAGCGGCACCCGGGCGGCAAGGGCGCGAACCAGGCGCTCGCGGCGCGGCGGCTGGGTGCGCGCGTGGCGATGATCGGGCGCGTGGGCGACGACGCGGAGGCTGTGCTGGCGCTGGCACTGCTGCGCGCGGACGGGGTGGACGTGTCCGGCTGCGCGGTCGATCCGGCGCATTCGACCGGGATCGCCTTCATCGTCGTCGACGACGGCGGGGAGAACCAGATCGTCGTCGCGTCGGGCGCGAACATGGCGGTCGAGGGCGGCGGCGTGGGGGACGCGGACGTGCTGCTGTGCCAGCTCGAAATCCCGGTCGAGGCGGTCGTGCGCGCGGTGGCAGGGGCGCGTGGCTTCGTGTGCCTCAACCTCGCCCCCGCGCACCCGGGGCTGCCGGCTGCGATGCTCGCGCGCGCCGATCTGATCGTGGTGAACGAGGCGGAGGCGCAAGCGATGGCGAGCGCGCTCGCGGGCCATGCGGGGCTGATCGCGACGACGCTGGGCGCAAAGGGCGCGGTGCTGCGCCGGGCGGGGGTGGAGCTGGCGCGCGCCGAGCCGCCGCGCGTGACCGTGGCCGACACGACCGGCGCGGGGGACGCGTTCACCGCCGCGCTCGCCTTGATGCTCGCGGCGGGACGCGCGCCAGGGTCGGCGCTGGCGGCGGCATGTGCGGCGGGCGCGCTCGCCACCACGGTGCCCGGCGCGCAGCCGGGGATGCCGCGGGCGGGCGCGCTGACGGCGTTGCTGGGGAGCGAACCCTGACAGGGACGAGCCCCTGTCGGCATGCACAAGTGCTGCAACTGGGCAACAACCCGCCGCAAATACGGTCGTTACT
>JBBQJX010000206.1:0-4299 GCA_038326295.1 Sphingomonadales bacterium | reverse complement strand
CGGCCGACCGCTCTGCGCACACGCGGGCTTACCCACGCCAGATCGTGCGTCTGCCCGGTCGCGGCGCAGGCGGACAAATCGATGCCGAAGCCCAGATCCGCGAGCAGCGCCAGCTCGAAGCGCGCCAGATCGGCCCCCCATACGAGCGGCTGGGCGTGCTCCATCGCGCCGAGCAGCGCGTCGAAGCGCGCATGGACCTGCGCATGCGCCTGCCCCTCGGGCAGCACCGTCGCCAGCAGCGGCCCCAGCCAGTTGAGCGCGGCGGCGCTCAGCGGCTCGAACGTGAGGCCCGCGCGACTGCGCACCAGCTCGACCGTCAGCGCTGCGAGTTGATCCTCCACCCGCGCGCGGAAGCTCGCGGCGACGATGTTCCCCACGCCGAGCACCGGCCGCATCCGCCGTCCGCGCCCGCCCCGCACATAGCCCGCGAGCAGACCATGATCCGCACTGAGCGCACGCACGATCGCGCCATGCTCGCCGTGGGGGAGGACGGCGCAGACAATGGCGGGCGTCTCAATCTGCAACGGTCCCCCCGGTGGGCATCACCGCAGACAGCCCTGCGCGCGGTACCAGGCGGCAGTCTGCGCGAGCCCCTGTGCGGCGGGGGTGGCGGGCGTCCATAGGCCGGTCGCGATCAGGGGGGCGGCGCTGGCGGTCCAATCGGGGTGGGCGAAATAACGCGCGCGGTCTCGGCTGAGCTTGGGCGGTTGGCCCGTGATGCGCGCAGCGAGGGTGGCGAGCGTGGCTCCGATGGGGAGCAGGGTTTGTGGCAATTGGACGATGCGCACCGAGCGGCCCATCGCGGCGGCGATGGCGCGCGCGAAGCTGGCCTGGGTGAAGCCGCCCGGTTTGCCATCCTCGACCTCGAAGATGCCGTTGGCGGGCGCGGCGGCAAGCGCGAGGAGCGCGGCGGCGAGATCGTGGACGTGGACGATCGAGAAGCGCCCCTGCCCGACAGCGGGAACGAGACCGCGTGCCGCCATACGGAACAGGGCGAGCGTCTCGCGGTCGCCGGGGCCATAGACGGCGGGGGGCCGGACGATCGCGGTGGAGAGCGGGGCGGCCGCCACATGCGCGTCGGCGGCGGCCTTCGACGCGCCATAGTCGCTGAGGCGCGGCTCGCGCGCGGCGAGGCTGGAGACCTGAACAAAACGCGGGACGCGTGCGGCCACGGCCGCGGCGAGCAGCGCGGCAGTGCCATCCGCGTTGGCAGCGAAGAAGGCGGCGCGATCGGGCGCGTTGATTGCACCCGCGACATGGATGACCGCGTCCGCGCCTGCGCACAGGCGCGCGAGCGCGGCGGGCTCTGCGAGCGTGCCTTCGACACTTTCGACATCAATGCGTGGAGGTTGAGGCTGCCGGACGAGCGCGCGGACGGTGTGTCCGGCGGCGAGCGCGGCGGTGAGGAGATGGTTGCCGACGAAACCGGTCGTGCCGCTCAGCGCGAGGGTGCGCACGAAACTGCCCTGCTTGGAGCCGATCCTGGCCCGGCGAACCGCGCGAAGTGCCCGATAATGATCCTCATGCAGCGCCGGGCTTGCGTCCGATCATGTAGAGATCGGCGCAAAGGGCCGGAGCAAAACGGAGGATGCCGTCGGCCAGGGTGGTGAGCGCACGCAGGATCGGCGAGGCCTTGCGGTACCCCATCCAGTTGCGACCGAGAACGACTACGTCCATCAATCCCATATCGCGCGCGATCGCGCGCAGATCGTCGGTATCCGGTTCGCGCACATGACCGCGAAAGCGCGGTGCGAAGTACCACTCGGCCATCCCCGACCATTTGCCGTACCCGAATGGCACGGTGAGACGCTTGCGCAGGTTGACGCAGTTGGGCGCACCGATAATCACCAGCCCGCCCGGGCGGAGCTGCGCCATCGCACGCGCAAACATCGCCCTGGGTGACGCATGCCAATGCTCGATCGAGTCGAACGAGATGAAGGCATCGATCGATTCGTCCGCGAACGGAAGAATATCGTGGACGACATCCGCCCGGATCGTCCGAACCCCCTCCGCAGGGGCCATATCGGCACAGGCATCTGCCTGAACCTCGGCACCTGGGTCGGCAAAATCGTCGACCAGGATAGCATCGTAACCAAGCCGCCGGAGCGTCGCGAGAACCAACCCCCAACCGCCGCCGAGATCGCAAACTACGGGATGACGACCGCCGCGTGGAAGCCGGGAAAGAACGAGATCGACCTGGAAGGCAAAGCGTCGGCATTCGACGTCGCGTCTGTCGCCTGGGATGTCAGCGGGCCACCAGCGATCCATCAATGCGGCGACAGTCTGGTACGTCGACATCATTGGCGTGGGTGCATCGCCGCCATCGGTGAAGCCCATCGCAGGATCGTGGCCCGCATGACCGACAGCGATACCGTCACGCCGCCACATCCAATGGCTGGCTCGTCCCCGCCAGATACATCGAGCGCGCCTTCACGCGGCTGAGTTTGCCCGAGCTCGTGCGCGGCAGGGTTCGCGGCGCGACCAGTTCGACCAGGCTGTTCATCCCCGTCAGCGCGCGGACCTTGGCGCGGATGGCTTCGCGCAGGCGGGTGCGTTCGGCGGGATCGGTGACGCGGCACTGCACGAGCACCGCGGCGACCTCCTGCCCGCCCGCCTGCGTCAACGAAAACGCCGCGATGTCGCCCGATTTGAAGCCGGGCAATTGCTCGATCGCCCACTCGATATCCTGGGGCCAATAATTGCGGCCGTTGACGATGATCATGTCCTTGGCGCGGCCGACGATGTAGACATAGCCATCGCGCAGATAGCCCATGTCGCCGGTATCGAGCCAACCGTCCTTGAGCGCGGCGTGGCTGGCGGCTTCATCGCGGAAATAACCCGCCATCACGCTGGCACCACGGAAGAAGATGCGGCCGATGCCGCGATCGGCCAGCACCTCGCCCGCCTCGGAGCGGATTTGCACGTCATGATCCAGCACCGGTCGGCCGCAGTTCACGATGCGGCGGAAGCGAGGCCGCGCGTCCGCCACATGATCGTCAAGCTCGCCCGCGAGCAGCCGCTCGTCCACCTCGTCGATGACGATGCCTTCGCCGGGCGGCATCAGGCTGACCGCGAGTGTGGCTTCGGCGAGCCCGTAGCTCGGCAGGAACGCATGCGCATCGAAGCCCGAGGGGCCGAAGCTGTCGACGAAAGCCTGCATCACCTCGGGCCGGATCATGTCCGCGCCGTTGCCCGCGATCCGCCAGCGCGCGAGATCGAAGCGGGTGGAAAGCGCCCCCTGCCCCACGCGGCGCGCGCAGATATCGTAGCCGAAGGTGGGCGAATAGCTGACGCTGTGGCCGCTGTTGCGACTGATGAGCGTGAGCCACGAGAGCGGACGGCGCGCGAAATCCTCGGTCGCGAGATAATCCGTGCTGATCTGGTTGGCCAGCGGGGAGAGGAAACAGCCGACCAGTCCCATATCGTGATACATGGGCAGCCACGAGACGACGCGATCGTCCCACTGGATCTGCATGCCGAGCGAATGGCAGCGCAGGTTCGCCAGTAGCGCGCGGTGCGTGACCATGACACCGTGCGGGAATCGGGTGGAGCCGCTGCTATACTGGAGGTAGGCAACATCGTCGGGCTGCGGCCGGTGCGCTTCGATGGGCGTGGCGGGGGCGCTGCGGAAGCTTTCCCACGCGTGCGCCGCGAGAGTGGGGGGCACGGCTTCGCGCACGAAGTCCATCAGATCGGCCGGGGCCAGCACAATTGCGGGATCGCTGCTGGCAAGCTGATTGGCTATCTGCTCGATATAGGCTTCCCGGCCGCCGAAGCTGGTCGGCAGCGGCAGCGGCACGGGCCACGCGCCCGCGAGCACCGCGCCGAGGAACAGCGACGCAAAGGCGGGCGAGGTATCCGCGATCAACGCGACGCGGTCCCCAACGCCAACGCCTGCGGCACGCAGCCTGGCGGCATCGTCGCGCGCGCAGGATTGCAGCTCGGCATAGGTGAGCGCAGTCGCGAGATCGGCGCGCGCATCGTAGAAGTTCAGGCCGCGAAGCCCGCGCGCCGCATAGTCCAGCGCTTCGCCCAGATCGGCGAAATCGGCAAAACGGCGGGGCAGGTCGCAGAGCGTGGGGGTGGAGCCCGGGGCGGGCCCGTGCGGGCCGCTCCCGTTCAGCGTGGCATGCAAAGTCCGGCTCTCCATCGTCGTGGTCGGGCGCTCCCCTGATTGTTGTACGCCGACGAAGCACTCCATCTGGCGCAAAAGCCGCCTCAAGGGAAGCGCGGGCGTGCGCGCTGGGCGATTGGGGGCTTGGTGTGGCAGTATTGCGCCGATGAAGATGAAGGAGCGCG
>JBBQJX010000205.1:0-4321 GCA_038326295.1 Sphingomonadales bacterium | reverse complement strand
TGCGAGGGGCTGAAGGATCCGGGCAATCTGGGGACGATCCTGCGGACGTGCGACGCGACGGGGGCGGGAGGGGTGATCCTGCTCGACCAGAGTTGCGATCCGTTCAGCGTGGAGGCGGTGCGCGCGAGCATGGGGGCGGTGTTTACGCAGCGTTTGGCGCAGGCGAGCGGGGAGGCGTTCTTCGCGTGGCTGCGCGGCGGGCCGGGGATGCTGGTGGGAACGTATCTGGGACCGGGGACGGTGGATTACCGGGCGGTGGACTATGGTCAGCCGACATTCCTGTTCATGGGCAACGAGCAGTCGGGCCTGCCTGCGGCTTACGCCGAGCGGTGCGATGTGCGGGTGCGCATCCCGATGCTGGGGAAGGCGGACAGCCTTAATGTGGCGGTGGCGACCGGGGTGCTGCTGTACGAGGTGGTGGGGCAGCACGGCGCGAAGGTCACGAAGGTCGCGTAGAATGCATTTTTCGCGGTGCCTTTATGCCACAGGTCAGGCGGCTTGTGCGGCGAGGCGGAGTTCGGGGGCGACGGGCAAGCGGCGTTCGGCCTCGACCGGGGCGAGCACGGGCAGGTCCTTCTTGCCTTTCTCGATGCCCAATTCGGGGAAGCGGCGCGCCTTGGGTAACAAATTTGCCTCGATCGATCCCACCATCCGGTTGTGCGCAACGACCGCCTTGCCCAGCGCATCGCCCGCGTCTTCGACATGGCCCGCCATCGCGGTGACGGCGGCATAGAGGTCCGCGCCGAGCCGGCCGATTTCGGCGGCTTCGGTGGCGAGCTTTTCCTGTCGCCACACGAGCGCGACCGTCTTGGCGATGGCGAGCAGGTTGATCGGCCCGGCGAGCAGGATGCGGTTGGCGAACGCCCAGTCGAGCAGCGACAGATCGTGTTCGAGCGCGGCGGACAGGTAGTTCTCGCCGGGGAGAAACATGACGACGAAATCGGCGGACTGGCCGAAATCCTTCCAATAGGCCTTCTCGGCGAGGCCGCGTGCGTGGGTTTTGACGCTGGCGGCGTGACGCAGCAGTGCGGCGCGGCGATCGGCTTCCTCGCACCCCGCAGCTTCCAGATAATCGTTGAGCGAGCATTTACTGTCGATGATCAGCTGTCGATCGCCGGGCAGCCGCACGATCGCATCGGGCCGTCGTCCGCCGCTTTCGGTCGAGATATGCGTTTGCAGCGTGAAATCGAGGCCCTCGCGCAGGCCCGCCATCTCGAGCACGTTCTTGAGCTGCTGCTCGCCCCACGAGCCGCTGGTCTTGCCCGACGAGCGCAGCGCGGTGACGAGACGCCCCGCCTCGGCCTGTACCCGCAACTGCCCCTCGGCAACGCCCGCGAGTTGATCGCGCAGTCCGCCGTAAGCCTGCTCCCGGGTGGCTTCGAGCGACTTGAGGCCGGTTTCATAGCGTTCGAGCGTGGCGGCGACGGGGGTGAGCAGCGCCTTCAGTCCGGCATCGGCGGTCTCGCGGTGTTGGGTGAGCGCGGCGTCCGACAGTTTCTGGAAGTGGTCCTGCGATTGCTGGATTGCGGCCTGCGCGAGGCCGTCGAACTGGGTGCGCAGCGCGGCCGCCTGCTCGGCGAGCGCGGTCTCGCGCGCGGCCGATCCGGCTTTCAACGCGGCAAGTTCCTCGGCGAGGCGGTCGCGTTCGGGCTCTAGCGTGGCGAGACGCTGCGCGGCGGCGGCATGGCCCTCGGCGCGGGCGCGCGCGGCGGCGAGATCGGTCGCGGCTCCGGCCGCCTCCGCCTGCGCGCGGGCGGCGGCGCGCGCCCAGAGCGCATAACCGATCACCAGCCCGAAGAGCGCGCCTGCAAGCCCACCGACGATCCAATCCATGCCTCACGCCCTCGCTCGATTCGCGACCGCAGCTTAGGCGGGTCGATCCTACAGAACAAGAGAAGAACGGACAGGGACACCGGGCGGGTTAGGGCTTCGTTGCCCGGCATCGCAACCCCCACCCAACCCTCCCCACAAGGGGGAGGGCTTTGGATTGCGACCGAACTAAAGCCCTCCCCCTTTTGGGGAGGGTGGGGTGGGGGTGCGCTGTGGCAGTATAAGGCGCACCGTCTCGATCACGCCTTCCATGTTGTGCATGACGTCGTTCGACCAGAAGCGGGTCACGTGGAAGCCGTGCGTTTCGATCAGCATAGTGCGACGCGCGTCTTCGTCCTTGCGGTCGGCGTGCAGGCCGCCGTCGATTTCGATTGCCAGCTTGGCTGCGTGCAGCGCGAAATCGGCGAAGTACGGGCCGATCGCGACTTGCCTGCGCCAATGGCGCTCGGGGAAGGCTCGCCGCAGCGCACGCCAAAGCGCGCGTTCGGGTGTGGAGGCTTCGCGGCGGAGTTGGCGGGCGTAGGCGCGGGGCGGGAGCATGGTGCCTTCCTATGCAGCACTGCACCCCCACCCCAACCCTCCCCACAAGGGGGAGGGGGTTAGACGACTTCCAGTGCTTGCTCGAAGTCCGCGATGAGGTCGTCGGGGTGTTCGACGCCGATCGAGACGCGGACGAGGTTGTCGGTGATGCCGAGTTCCTGCTTGCGCGCGGGGGCGACGGAGAGGTGGGTCATCGCGGCGGGGTGGCTGGCGAGCGATTCGGTGCCGCCGAGCGAGACCGCCAGTTTCACCAGCTTGAGGTTGTCGAGGAGGCGGAAGGCTTCGGCCTCGCCGCCTTTGACAATCACCGAGAAGGTACTGCCCGCACCCTTGCAGTGGCGCTTGTAGATGTCCTCCTGCCGCGATCCGGGTTCGGCGAAACCCAGATAGCCCACACGCTCGATCTTGGGATGCTGGCGCAGATATTCGCACACGAGCGCGGCGTTCTGGCCCGCACGGTCCATGCGCAGCGACAGGGTTTCCAAGGAGCGCAGCAGCATCCACGCGGTGTGCGGATCGGTGATCGTGCCGATGGTGTTGCGCAGCGCGCGGATGGGGGTGAGCATTGCGGTGGTGCCGAGACACGCGCCCGCGACCAGATCGCTGTGGCCGCCGACATATTTGGTGAGGCTGTACAGCACGAGGTCCGCACCCTGATCGGCGGGGGTGGCCCAGATCGGGCCGAGGAAGGTGTTGTCGATCATGATGGGGGGTTGATCGGGTTGGTCACCCAGCACCGCGGCGCGCGCGGCGACGACGGCTTCGATATCGACCAACGCGTTGGTGGGATTGGCCGGCGATTCGAGATAGATGGCGCTCACCCGGCCCGCGGCTTTGGCGCGGGCGAGGACGGCTTCGATCTCGGCCTGCGTTGCCGATGCGGGGAAATCGAGGAAGGTGATGCCGAAGCGCGCGAAGATTTTGCCGATCAGCGTCTCAGTCGCCGCGTAAAGGGGGGCGGAGTGCACGACCACATCGCCGGGGCGCACGAAGGTGAGCAGCGCGGTCGTGATCGCGGCCATCCCGGTTGCAAACGCGAGCGCGTCTTCGGTGCCGTCCCACAGCGCGAGCCGGTCTTCGAGGATTTCCTGATCGGGGCCGTTGAAGCGGCCGTAGACGAGGCCTTCTGCTCCGCCGGGGCGCACGCCGGTGACGCCTTCGAAGAAGCGCTTGCCGGCGGCGGCATTGGGGAAGACGTAGGTGGAGGTGAGGAAGATGGGCGGCTTGAGCGAACCCTCGGACAGCGCGGGATCGAAGCCATAGCCCATCATCTGGGACTGCGGGTGGAGCTTGCGGTGGCCGATGTGAGTGGGGCGGTGGTCTTTGCCGGACATGGCACGTGCTCCTGTTCAGGGCGGTTTAGGCGATGACGGCGCTGGCGACCACCCGGTTCGCGCCCTCGCCCACCGGCGCGCTGCATCTGGGGCATGCATATTCCGCATTGTTTGCGGCCGCGCGGGGGGAGCGGTTCGTGCTGCGGATCGAGGATATCGATCCGGGGCGATCGCGCGCGGAGCATGTGGCAGGCATCGAGGCCGATCTGGCGTGGATGGGCCTGGCGTGGGAGCGGCCGGTTTGGCGGCAATCGGATCGGCTGGGGGTGTACGCGGGTGCGCTGGAACGGCTGCGGGGCGAGGGGTTGCTGTACCCGTGCTTCTGCACGCGCGCAGATGTGGCGGCGAGCTTGTCCGCACCGCATGGCTGGCCGGGGGCGATCTATCCGGGGACGTGCCGGGTACTCGGCGCGGGCGAGCGCGCGCGGCGGATGGCGGGCGAGGCGCATACGTGGCGGCTCGATGTAGCTGCGGCAGTAGCGCGCGCGGGGCGGCTGACGTGGCGGGATGCGGCGGCGGGGGGGGGGGGCGGGGGGGGCGCCCCGCCGGGGGCCGGGGGGGGGGGGGCCGCCGGGTGCGGCCCCGCGCACCCCAACGCGGGAGCCCCGCGGACGGAG
>JBBQJX010000204.1:0-4325 GCA_038326295.1 Sphingomonadales bacterium | reverse complement strand
GGGATATGCCGCTCGATCAGCGCCTGCGCACCATCGACGAACACACCGCTGGGCACGCCCCCCGCGCCCCGCTCGATCCGCCCGCCCGCCGGATCGGCGGTGGCGGCCGTAACGCGCGCGATGCGGATCGCCGCGCTGTTGGCCCAGCCTGCATGACCGTCCACCCGCGCCAGATACACCGGCCGGTCGCTGACCGCGCGGTCGAGCTCGATGGCGGTGGGGAAGCCGCGGCCCCAGATCACCTGGTTCCAGCCCCGCCCCAGGATCCACTTCGCGGTGGGGTTGGCGGCGGCGAAGCTGCGTACCTTGGCCAGTGCCGCCTCAAGGCTGCTCGTGTCGCTCAGGTCGACACTCAGCGCGGCGCGCCCCAGCTCCATCACATGCCCGTGCGCGTCGATCAGCCCGGGCCACAACGTGCGCCCCTTGGCATCCAGCCGGAAATCGCCGGGGAGCAACAGCGGCTCCGCCTCGCCGCGCGCGATGGTGCGCTCCACGCGGCCGTCGGTGCCGATCAGCAGCCCGGCGAAGCGGACAACTCCGCCCTTGGCATCCAGCGTATAGCCGTTGGCGTTGGCGATCAGCGTGCGCGCGGCGGCGGGAAGCGCGATCAGCGCGGCGAGGAGGAGGGCGAGGAGGCGGGTGGGCATGGGGCGCAGCCTAGCCTGCGCGCGGCGCATGTCGATGCGCGATGACAACCGCCCACTGCTCGCATAGGATGCGCGCATGGAGACGCTCACCATCGAACTGCATCCCGCGCTCGCCGCGCGGCTGCGCGAAGCCGCCGCCGCCAACCACTATGCCTCGCCGGCCAAACTCGTCGAAGGCCTGATCGAGGACTGGGAAATGACGAGCGACCCGGAACACCTCGCGTGGCTTCGAGCGCGGGTTGCCGAAGCGGATGCCAACGCGGGGCCGGATTTGTCGCTTGACGAGGCTTATGCACACGTCACCCGGACGATCGAGCGCGTGGAACGCGAACGCGCTTGAAGCGGGTCCGGATCGCGGCGCAGGCAATAGCGGACATCGACGAGATTGCCGAGTTCATCGCCCGACGCGATCCCGATCGTGCGCGCACCTTTCGCGACGAACTGTTCGACAGAGCGGCGGCAATCGCGCAAGGTCCGATGCTACATTCGTTGCGCGACGATTTTGGGACGCAGGTGCGCGCTGCACGGTACGGACGATACTTGCTCATCTACACCGAAGTATCGACCCACATCCGCGTCGAACGCGTCCTTCACGGTGCGCGGGATCTCGAGCGCGCGTTCCGAAGGAGATAGTCGGCGGATCCGCTACGCCGCCTTTGCCCGGCTCGCGCGCTTGCGCTCGTTGGGATCGAGGTGGATCTTGCGCAGGCGGATGTTCTTGGGCGTCACCTCGACCAGCTCGTCATCGTCGATATACGCGATCGCCTGTTCGAGCGTCAGGCGCTTGGGCGGGGTCAGCCGCACGGTATCGTCCTTGCCGCTGGCGCGAAAGTTGGTGAGCGCCTTCGCCTTGATCGGGTTCACGTCCAGATCGTCGGGCTTGGCGTTCTCGCCGATGATCATGCCCTCGTAGACCGCCTCGCCGGGGCCGACCATCAACTGGCCGCGCTCTTCGAGACTGACGAGCGAATAGGTCACCGCCTCGCCGCCGCTGTTGGAGATGAGCACGCCGTTCTGGCGTCCCTGGATCGGTCCCTTGTGCGGCCCGTATTTGTCGAACAGGCGGTTCATGATGCCGGTACCGCGCGTATCGGACAGGAACTCGCCGTGATAGCCGAGCAGCCCGCGCGAGGGTGCGCTGAATACCAGGCGCGTCTTGCCGCCGCCGCTGGGCCGCATCTCCACCATCTCGCCCTTGCGCGCGCTCATCTTCTCGACGACCACGCCGCTATACTCGTCGTCCACATCGATCACCGCAGTCTCGTAAGGCTCCTCGCGCCCGCCGGGCCCGTCACGGAACAGCACGCGCGGCCGCGAGATCGAAAGCTCGAAGCCCTCGCGCCGCATCGTCTCGATCAGTACGCCCAATTGCAGTTCACCGCGCCCCGCGACCTCGTATGCGTCCGAGGTGGACGAAATGGTTATCCGGATCGCCACATTGCTCTCCGCCTCGCGCAGCAGGCGGTCGCGGATCATGCGGCTGGTGACCTTGGTCCCCTCGCGGCCGCCCAGCGGGCTATCGTTGACGCCGAACGACATCGCCAGCGTCGGCGGATCGATCTCCTGCGCGTGCAGCGGCTCGGTGACGGCGGGTTCGCAGATGGTGTTGGCCACCGTGCCCTCGGTCAGGCCCGCGATGGCAATGATGTCGCCCGCGCCCGCTTCCTCCACCGCCACGCGCTCCAGCCCCCGGAACGCGAACACCTTCGACGCGCGGCCGCTTTCCACCAGCGTGCCGTCGGGCGCAAGCGCCTTGATCGGCGCGTTCACCCGGAGCGTGCCCGACTGGATTCGCCCGGTCAGGATGCGCCCGACGAAATTGTCGCGGTCGAGCAGCGTGACCAGCATCTTGAACGGCCCGTCCGGGTCCGCCGTCGGCGCGGGCACATGCTCGACGATTTTCTCGAACAAGGGCGTCAGATCGCCCTCGCGCACATCGCTGGTCAGGCCCGCATAACCATTGCGGCCCGAGGCGAACAGCACGGGGAAATCGAGCTGCTCCTCAGTCGCATCGAGCGTGACGAACAGGTCGAACACCTCGTCGAGCACCTCTTGCGCGCGCGCGTCCTGGCGATCGATCTTGTTGACGATCACGATGGGCCTGAGGCCGAGCCCCAGCGCCTTGCCGGTGACGAACTTGGTCTGCGGCATCGGGCCTTCGGCGGCGTCCACCAGCAGGATCACGCCATCGACCATACTCAGGATGCGCTCCACCTCCGCACCGAAATCGGCGTGGCCGGGCGTATCGACGATATTGATGCGCGTATGCTCGCCGCCATCCAGCGACCATTCGATCGAGGTGCACTTGGCCAGAATCGTGATCCCGCGCTCTTTCTCCAGATCGTTTGAATCCATCGCGCGCTCGGCGATGCGCTGGTTGTCGCGAAACGTGCCCGACTGACGGAATAGCTGATCGACGAGCGTGGTCTTGCCATGATCGACATGCGCGATGATGGCCACATTGCGCAGGCGCATGAGGGTTCGGTCCTGGAGTTGGCGGGCTTAGCGGCGGGCCTTAGCCCAGATGCTGCGGCGCGGCAACGGGAGCGCGCCTTGGCGGATGGGCAGCCACGCTTTATGACCCCGCGATGACAACCGCTTTCCTCTTCCCCGGCCAGGGCAGCCAGTGCGTCGGCATGGGGGCCGACCTCGCTGCCGCGTCGATCCACGCGCGCGATGTGTTTCAGGAGGTGGACGAGGCCCTTGGCCAGAACCTCAGCCGCCTGATGCGCGATGGCCCCGAGGAGGAGCTGACTCTGACCGCCAATGCTCAGCCGGCGATCATGGCGGTTTCGATTGCGGTGCTGCGCGTGCTCGAACGCGAGGGGCGCGTGCGGCTTAGCGAGCGCGCGGCGTTCGTCGCGGGGCATAGTCTGGGCGAATATACGGCGCTGTGCGCGGCGGGGGCGCTCGGTCTGGCGCAGACCGCGCGGCTGCTGCGGTTGCGCGGGCAGGCGATGCAGGACGCGGTGCCCGAGGGAGAGGGCGCGATGGCGGCGCTGCTCGGCCTCGATCTCGGCCCCGCGCGTGCGGTGGCGGCGGCGGCGGCGGAGGGCGAGGTGTGCGAGGCGGCGAACGATAATGCGCCCGGCCAGATCGTGCTCTCGGGCCACACCGCCGCGATCGAGCGGGCCATCCTGCTGGCCAAGGATTTCGGCGCGCGCAAGGCGATCCGCCTTTCGGTCTCCGCGCCGTTCCACTGCCGCCTGATGGCCCCCGCCGCGCGCGCGATGGAGGCGGCGCTTGCGGGCGAGACGATCCATGCGCCCTTCGTGCCGCTGGTGGCGAATGTGACCGCCGCGCCGGTGAGCGCCCCCGCCGAAATCGCGCGGCGACTGGTTGAGCAGGTGACGGGGCTCGTGCGCTGGCGCGAGTGCGTGGACGCGATGGCCGAGGCCGGAGTGGAACGCTTTGTCGAACTCGGCGCGAAAGTGCTGGGGCCGATGGGCAAGCGGATCGTGCCGGGCGCCAAGCAAGTCAGTCTGGTGACAATGCGCGACGTGGAGGGTTGGGCGCGCTAGCCCCGGACCGCTCCGGCCACCAGCCGGTGCAGCTTGGAGTGGATGCCGTCCGCGCCCGCGACCACTTCGCCGCGCTCGATCGGCTTGTCGCCACCCCGGAAGTCAGTCGCATAACCGCCCGCCTCGCGCACGAGCAGCACGCCCGCTGCGATGTCCC
>JBBQJX010000203.1:0-4332 GCA_038326295.1 Sphingomonadales bacterium | reverse complement strand
GGTTGCGGAGAAGAGTTGGCGAAGTTCATCAGTTCAGGGGATGCCTCATGGGCAAAGCGATTGGCGGCGTATTTGCTGTGGCGGATCGAGATTTCCTCGAAATCCTCGACGCCCCAGAGATTACGGTTCTGGCACACGGCGCGGAGGTAGAAGCTGGCGATCCCGAGCGCCTTCGCGCCCACCTCGCTGTTCCAGCAGTAGAAACCCCGGAAGTAGAGGTCGGGCGAGCCGTCTGGCAATTTCCCTGCCTCGATCGGGTTGAGGTCATCGACCAGGAACAGGAAGACATCGCGGTCCGACGCGTAGAGCGTCGTGGTATCGGCGGTGATATCGACCATCGGATTGTAGATGCCCGTCGACCAGTCGAGCACGCCCGGCACCTTCCAGCGCGTGTCGCCTGTGCCGTTGCCCGCGATGCGCTGCACGGCCGCGACCAGCTCATGGTCGTAGATGCGGCCATAGTCGGGGCCGGTGACCGCGCGCAGTTCCATGCGGCCATCGTCGGTCTCGAGCGTCTTGACCTGCTCGGCGCGGTGGTTGGTCAGGCCATATTGCAGGTTGATGCCCGCCAGCGGCGCGGGCAGCTGGCGCAGATAGGCTGCAGGTGCACCGACGAGGGCTGCCAACTGGCCGAAGCTCCAGTGTGTCGGCGCGATCGGCTGATCGGCGCCTGGCAGGATCAGGTCGAGCCGTTCGGCATGGTCGCGGCTGGCCTCGACCCGGACCGCCGCGCTTTCCACCGTGCGGGTGCGGCTGCGCTCGGCGCGCCCCTTCACCGACGCCATCAGCGCATCGAGCGACAAGTAGCGCTCGTCCGCCGGGCGACTGAACCATTCAGACGATACCCGGACGATCCGCTGGCCGCGACCGACATCGACCTTGTAACCACCGCTCCGATCGGGGGTCGCGTCGAGAACTTGGACGTTTGTCATGACATGTCTCCGCGACGGCCCGGCCGGGAGCCTCTCTCCCGACACTCGAACCGTCACGGCGACAGCCGCCGCCCTCTTCCTCTCAAAAGGAAACCGCCCCATCGAGCGGCCTTAGCGTGACACCCGCCGCACGATCCCATATGCTTCCGAACACGATATAGGCCGCCATCTGTACGGGAAACGGTGATTACCCGGTGATTACTTTTTCAAAGACCACTGGCACTTATTGTCGTTTTTATAGCTTATTATCAGTATCTTATGGGGGTTTAGGCACCAAGGTGTGGTATCTGCGCTACGTCCGCGTCCAGGATCGCGTTCGAATTAGCAGGGGCCCAGTGTGAAGCGCATCACCGCCACCTTCGTCGCCGCCGTCGTGCTCGGCACCCCCGCCCGCGCCGCTGGTTCTCCGCCCGCCATTCTCGATCCGGCGCGGATCGCGCCCACCACCGAAATTCTGTACGGCCCCGCTGCCGAGCAGCGCGTCGATCTGTTTCTCCCCACCGGCCCCGGCCCGTTTCCCGTTGTCGTTTTCATCCACGGCGGATGCTGGCGAAGCAGTTCGGCAAGTGCGGCCACCTACTGGCCGACGCTCAAGGCGCTTGCCTCGCGTGGACTTGCGGTCTGGAGCGTCGGCTACCGCCGCGTCGACGAACCCGGCGGCGCCTATCCCGGCATGTACCAGGACGTCGCGCAGGGGACCGATCTCATCGCCACATCGGCTGCGCGCTTCCACCTTGATCTGACCCGCCTGATTCTCGCGGGTCACTCGGCAGGCGGCCATCTCGCACTCTGGAGTGCAGGTCGCCCCCGCCTGCCCCCAGCCAACCCGTTGCACGTCACACCGCTCCACCCGCGCGCGGTGTTCAACCTTGCGGGGCCGGGCGATCTCGGCCTCGGCGAACCGGCCGCGCTCGATCGCACCTGCGGCACGGACACTTATGCAAGACTGGTCGGGGCCGCGCGGCCCGATCCCCTCGCGGATACCTCGCCCGCCCGCCTGTTGCCGCTCGGCGTTCACACGGTCCAGTTCACCGGCTCGGCGGACCGGACGATGTCAACCATTGATGTTCAGGCCTATGGCCGCGAGGCCGAGCGCGCGGGCGAGCGCATCGAGACGGTTGTGATCCCCGGCGCAAGCCACCGCGACCCCGTCGATCCGCGCACTTCCGCCTTTACGCAGGTCGTCGAGGCCATGCTCAACGCCCTGCGCTGAAGGCGCCCCCGTCCCTGCGCGAGCAGGGTGGCACTCCCGTCTAGCGGAAGATACCGTAGCGCGCGTCCCGCACGCGGCCGTTACGGATATTGACCAGCAGCAGATCTGGGCCCTGCCGCACCCAGCGGAAGCCACGTTGCGGCGCCGCGAAGCCGAAGCGGCGATAATCGTTATACCAGTAGCCCGATCCATAGAGCGCACCCGGAAGGATCACGCCGGGTGCCCAACGCCGGTACGCATAGCCGCGCGGATAGGCATAGGCGGGATAGCGGCCGCGATCGTAATGCCGGTCATCGCGGACCGCCTCGCGATAGCCGTGTCGATAGTCCCGTCGGTCGTGCCGATCGTCTCTTCGGTCGTGCCGATCTTCGCGCCGCTCCTCGCGACGCTCATGGCCGTAGGCGTGGCCCCGGCCATGACCCTCTCCTGGATCGCGCGCGAGCGCCGGAGCAGGCGCGACCGCGACCAACGCTGCCACAAGCATATAAACTTTTTTCACGACATTCTCCTTGGATGTGATACAAAAGCGTTGGGGTCCGATTGGTTTCCCGCAGGCCCGCTTTCTATACAACATGTAAGGGAGGGCGGACCTGGCCTTTATCCTGCCACGCCTGTTCTTGCCGGCAAGCACCATAGTTCGCGCGATAGTTGCAAGGTTGTTCACGCCATCGCAAGATTGGCGCGCGTTCGCTGCATGGTCCAAATGCAATGTGGCGCAGCCGTTCCCGCTGCCGGGCACGGTCTCGCGCGCCTTGATCTCTCGCGTCCACCGGCGTATGCGCGCGGCTCCCCGATATGGATGGTCCATAAAGCGGCTGGTTCCGACGTGCGGGGCCGGGCCCGGGGGCGCGTGAGGATCGATTGGCGGACAGCGAAGGCATCAAGGCGATCGTCGAACCGGTGGTGTCGGCTCTCGGCTTCGCGCTCGTGCGCGTCGCGGTGCTCGCCGGGCCGACGGTGCAGATCATGGCCGAGGACCCCGAGACCGGCCAGCTCACGCTCGACCAGTGCGCGGATATCAGTCGGGCTCTGGACCCGGTGCTCGAAGAGGCCGATCCGATCGAGGGCGGATACCGGCTCGAGGTCAGTTCGCCCGGCATCGATCGCCCGCTGACCCGCGCCGCCGACTGGGCGAAATGGACCGGGCACGAGGCGCGCGCCGAAGTGCTGGAGCCCGTCCAGTCGCGCAAACGCTTCCACGGTATCATTCTCGGGCTTGACGCAGACGCGGTGCGCATCGACGTTAAGGCTATCGGCGAGGTGGCATTGCCGCTCGCCAATATCCGCGCCGCAAAGCTCGTGCTGACCGACGCGCTGATCGCCGCTACCCGACCTCTCTCGCCCGAAGGGGCCGATTCGATCCTGAAGGACCGCCGCTGATATGACCACCGCCGCAACCGCCGCCGCCAACCCCGGGCAGACCGCCAACAAGGCCGAGCTGCTCGCCATCGCCGACGCGGTGGCGAAGGAGAAATCGATCGATCGCGGCATCGTGATCGAAGCGATGGAGGATGCGCTCCAGCGCGGTGCCAAGGCGCGCTATGGGCAGGAGAATGATATCCGCGCCAAGATCGATGTGAAATCCGGCGAACTGCGGTTGTGGCGCGTGATGGAGGTGATGGACGCGCCGGAGAACCTGTTCACGCAAATTACGCTAGTCGATGCGCAGAAGAACCAGAAGGGCGCGGTCGTCGGCGATTTCATCGTCGATTTCCTGCCGCCGATCGAGTTCGGGCGCATCCAGGCGCAGGCCGCCAAGCAGACGATCCTGCAGAAGGTCCGCGATGCCGAGCGCGACCGGCAGTATGAGGAATATAAGGAACGCGCGGGCGAGATCATCACGGGCCTGGTCAAGCGCGTGGAGTTCGGCCATGTGGTCATCGATCTGGGGCGCGCCGAGGGTATCATCCGCCGCGATCAGCAAATCCCGCGCGAGGTCGCGCGCGTGGGGGACCGGGTCCGCAGCCTGATCAAGGAAGTCCGCCGCGAACCGCGCGGTCCGCAGATTTTCCTCAGTCGCGCCGCGCCCGATTTCATGAAGTAGCTGTTCGCGCAGGAAGTGCCCGAGATTTACGACGGCGTGATCACGATCATGGCGTGTGCGCGCGATCCGGGATCGCGCGCGAAGATCGGGGTGATCTCGCGGGATAGCTCGATCGATCCGGTCGGCGCGTGCGTGGGCATGAA
>JBBQJX010000202.1:0-4355 GCA_038326295.1 Sphingomonadales bacterium | reverse complement strand
TCGTGCCGACGGCAGCCTGACGCCCGCCGCCTTCCTCGCGCTACGCAACGACGCGATCGGCAACATCGCCGTCGTGCTGGCCGCGCTGATGACCGCGGTCAGGCCCTCGCACTGGCCCGATCTGGTCGTTGGTCTCGGCCTCGTGGTCCTGAACGCCGGGGCGGCTTCCGAGGTTTTCCGGACCGCGCGCGCCGAGCAACGCGGGTAGTGCGGTCGAAACCCGGTTGTGGCGACGAGATCAGTTGTTGGCTGGACTCAATAATCCCGGTATGCCATATTTCCACAATGAACGAAGAGTCGAAGGTTATTGATATCCTGGCGGCACTCGCGCAGCCGACTCGGCTACGCGCCTTCCGCGTGCTCGTCGAAGCCGGGCCGAACGGCGTGACGGCGGGTGCTCTGGCGCAAGCGACCGGCACACCCGCATCGACGCTCTCCAGCCACCTGACGAAACTGGAGCACGCCGGGTTGGTCCGCTCCCGTCGCGCTAGTCGCAACATCTTTTACGCGGTTAAGATCGACGCGGTGCGCGGCTTTCTCTCCTACCTCGTCGAAGACTGCTGCGGCGGTCGCCCCGAGCTGTGCGGCGATCTCGCCCAGACCCGTCAAACGTCGTGCGTAAGCTAACCAGGGGAGGCCTGTGATCAGCGATGAGCCGGAGCGCGTCTTTAACGTGCTGTTCCTGTGTACCGGCAACTCGGCGCGATCGATTCTCGCGGAAAGCGCGCTCAACAAGCACAATAATGGCCGGTTTCGAGCCTTCTCGGCGGGGAGCCAACCCAAGGGCGCGATCAACCCCGACGCAGTTCGGCTGCTCGCCCGGATCGATTATCCGATCAATGGCCTGCGCTCGAAAGGTTGGGAAGAGTTCTCGGCTCCTGGTGCGCCGGTTATGGATTTCGTCTTTACCGTTTGTGACGATGCGGCGGGCGAGGTCTGTCCCGCGTGGCCGGGTCAGCCTATGACAGCACATTGGGGCATCGAAGATCCCTCGCTGGTCCAAGGCGGGGTAATCGCGCGCGAACGCGCCTTCGCGACTGCACTGCGCTATCTCGAGAACCGGATTCGGCTGTTCATGTGCCTACCGCTTGGCACCCTCGAAGGCGCCTCGCTTCGGACGAAAGTGCGCGAGATTGGCCAAAGCGAAGGCGCGTCGGCGCCGCGTGACAGGGCCGCCTGATATCAGCCTGCCCACTAAACCCTTCTTACAACTGAAAGGATCGTTGCATGAAACGGCTACATGTTCACGTTGGCGTCGACAATCTGCAGACATCGGTGCGCTTCTACAGCGCGCTGTTCGGGGCCGAGCCGACGATCGTACAAACTGATTACGCCAAGTGCATGCTCGACGATCCGCGCGTCAATTTCGTAATCTCGCATGACCGCGCCCAACGGGGGATCGAGCACCTCGGGATTCAGGTCGAGACCGAAGCCGAACTGGGCGAGGTCTACGCGCGCCTGAAGACAGCCGCTCGCCCGGTGCTCGACGAGGGCGCGACAACCTGTTGTTACGCCAAGTCGAGCAAGAGCGGGATCGCTGATCCGCAAGGCGTGGTCTGGGAGGCGTTTCTTACGCGCGGCGGCTCCACCGTCTACGGCGGCGGACCCGCGATGGCGAGCATCTTCGCGCCTACGCCCATTCCCGCAGTCGCCAACGAAAGCTGCTGCGAGCCGATCGATCCTCAAGCCGTGATCTGCAGCGCCCCGACGTGCTGCGCGGCATGATCCAGGGCGTCACGATCTACCACAACGCGGCGTGCGGCACGTCGCGCAACACGTTGGCAATGATCCGCGCCACCGGGGTCGAGCCCATTATCGTTGATTATCTAACACACCCGCCGACGCGCGACCGGCTCGTTCAGCTTTTCGCCGCCGCTGGCCTGACGCCGCGCGCGCTGCTGCGCGAAAAGGGGACACCCTACGGCGAGCTTGGCCTTGCCGATCCCGCGCTCGGTGACGACGCGCTCCTCGATGCGATGCTCGCGCATCCCCTCCTGATCAATCGTCCGCTGGTCGAGACGCCGATCGGCACGCGACTATGTCGGCCATCGGAGGTCGTGCTCGACATTCTCGCCGCGCCACTTCCCGATAATTTCGTCAAGGAAGACGGCGACGTGGTGCGCCCGCGATGATCCGCGATGCGGAAATTACCGATGCGCTCGCCATTGCCCGCATTTACGCCCGCCATGTCCGGCATGGGGTGAGCTCCTTCGAAACGGACGCACCTAGCGCGAACGACATGGCAGAACGCATTGAGCGGGTGCTCGACGCGCGCTGGCCGTGGATCGTGGAGGAGGCGGAGGGCGGCATCGTGGGCTACGCGTATGCCACGCAAATCCGAGACCGCCCGGCGTATCGCTACACCGCAGAGAACAGCATCTATGTCGCTGACGGACACGCGCGGCGGGGGATCGGGTACTCGCTCCTCAAAGCATTGATCGCGCGAGCCGAGGCTGCCGACTTTCGACAAATGATCGCGGTCATCGGCGGGGCGGATCCCGCCTCGATCGCGCTCCACGCGGTGCTCGGCTTCCGTCATGCTGGACGGCTCGAAGCAGCGGGTTGGAAGCACGGCCGCTGGCTCGACACCGTCTACATGCAGCGAGCGCTGGGTGCGGGCGTGACGCGACGCCCCGGATGATCGACATGCTGCCCAACATCGACGCCGCCTATCTCGACCGTCCCGATCTGGCGAAGCTCGGCCTCACGCACGGCTCGGCCCAACGCCCCCGCATCCTGCTGCTCTACGGCTCGCTGCGGGAACGCTCCTACTCGAAGCTGCTCGCGCTCGAAGCCGAGCGGCTGCTGGCGTGGATGGGGTGCTAAACACGCGTCTACGATCCTCTCGGTTTGCCTCAGGTCGATGCCGCGCCCGCCGATCATCCCAAGGTCGCCGAGCTGCGCGCCGCCTCGTTCTGGTTCGAGGGGCAAGTCTGGGTGTCGCCCGAACGCCATGGCACGCTGACCGGCATCCTGAAGTCGCAGATCGACTGGCTGCCGCTCGAGGAAGGCGGCGTGCGTCCGACGCAAGGACGCATGCTCGCGGTGATGCAGGTATCCGCAGGGTCGCAGTCGTTCAACGCGGTCAACGCGATGCGCATCCTCGGCCGCTGGATGCGGATGGTGACCATCCCCAACCAGTCGAGCGTGCCCAAGGCTTATACCGAGTTCGACGAGGCGGGTCGCATGAAGCCGGGGCCGCTTTACGACCGCGTCGCCGATGTCTGCGAGGAGCTGGTCAAGTTTACGCTGCTCGTGCGCGACCGTGACGCCTATCTGACCGATCGCTATTCGGAGCGGAAAGCCTCTGGTCGCACCGCACCCGGTTCCGAGCATGTCGTCGCGGCGATAGCGCGGGCGGCCGAATGAACGACACTCCCCCGCTCTGTCGTCGCTTGTTCGCTGAAGCACTCGGCTCGGGCCTACTATTCGTCACCGTCATTGGCTCGGGCATCATGGCTGAGCGCCTCGCATCCGGGAACAACGCGGTGGCGCTGCTCGGCAACACCCTCGCCACCGCCGCGATGCTGCTCGTGCTGATCACCGTGCTCGGACCGATCTCAGGCGCGCATCTGAACCCGGCGGTTAGCTTAGTCGCAGCGCTACGGCGCGATCTGAGCGCGCGCGACGCGCTCGCCTATGTCGGTGCGCAGCTCGTGGGCGGCCTCGTCGGCGTCGCCGCCGCGCATACCATGTTCGATCTGCCGACACTGATGATCGGCGTGAAGGTCCGTACCGGCCCTGGTCAGTGGCTTGGCGAAGGCATCGCCACCTTTGCGCTCATATTCACGATCCTCGGCACGGTCCGCTATCGCCCGACCTGGACGCCGCTGACGGTGGCCGCCGTGATCACGGCGGGCTACTGGTTCACCAACTCGACCAGTTTCGCCAACCCCGCAATCACGCTCGCGCGCGCGCTGACCGACAGCTTCGCGGGTATCCGGCCAGAGGACGCGCCCGCCTTCATCGCCGCGCAGCTCACAGGCGCGCTACTTGCGTCGTGGGCGGCAAGGATGTTGTTCCGAACAGTGGACGAGCCATCACCCACCCTTCACGCAAATTGTTGATGAACTGATGTATGCCCGCCTCTGAGTCACACTGGGGCGGGAATAGTGTTCAACGATTCGGCGGGATTGACGCAAATTGCCCCGCGACGCGCGATCTGGCCCAAGCATTAAACCTGTTGTTCGGTACTAACCTGTCGTAGCCCGCGATCTGTGATTGGGCGTGGAATGTTGACCCCTGTTCTGGGGTGATGTGCGTTTAAATTTGACCCCTCCCCGGGGCGTGTTGGTGGCCAGATCGGCGGCTTGGATGAGCTGCGGATCGAGACGGGGATGTTGGTTTTGGAGACG
>JBBQJX010000201.1:0-4356 GCA_038326295.1 Sphingomonadales bacterium | reverse complement strand
GGCGACGCCCGCGCGTGAACGCGCGCCCAGACCGAGGATTCCAGACCGTCGAGCCGCCGATCGACGGGCACCGTGGCGAGCCGCCCCAAGATTTTATCGAGCTGATCGAACATCGCATTCCCCATTCGCGCCGCGAGTGCGGCCTCGGTCGATTATACGCGCATCCGCCGGTTCGCCCTCACGAGGGCGGGTGGCCTGCGCTGCGTATGGTAAATCGGTCCACAACTTTGAAAGGTGTCATCCGATGCTGTCCCGCAGATCCGACGCGCTCGCCACCGCTATCGTGCTGTTCGTCACGCCTGCGTTCGCGCACCCCAAGCTGGTCGCTTCGACTCCCACTGCCAACGCGACCGTCCCCGCGCCCGCCATGCTATCGCTGAGCTTCAGCGAAAAGCTCGTCCCCCGCTTCACCAGTGCGACCGTCACCATGACTTCGATGCCCGGTATGGCGATGGACAAACCGATGGCTGTAGGTGCGGTCGCACCGGCGTTCGGCCATGACGGCAAAACGCTGACCCTCAAGCCCGCGCACATGCTGACGCCCGGCGCCTACCGCGTCGAGTGGCACGCGGTTGCCGCCGACACGCACCGCACGTCGGGTGCGTTCGCCTTCCAGGTCAAATAGCCAGTCATATGGACGATCCGCTGATCGTGGCGGTCCGTCTCGGCCTCTACCTGACGATCGGTGCGGTGTTCGGCATCTCGCTATTCGCGCTCTATGGATTGCCTCCGGCTGGCGCTCGGGCCTTTCCGCTGCGCGCGATCGTCGGCTTCGGCGCGGGCGTGGGATCGGGCTTGTCGGCGCTCGGCTTTTGCGCGCTCGCCGCCGGGATGGCGGCGACACCGCTTGCCGAGCTGAAGGCTGACGATCTGCGCGCGATGGTCGGGATGGACGGTATCGGCCAGGCTTGGGAGGCCCGCACGCTCGCGCTCGCCGCACTGGTCGCCCTCGCCCCACTGGTCCGCTCGCGCCGCGCCAATGCGTGGGCAGGCACGTTATTCGGCGCGGTCGCGCTCGGCTCGCTTGCCTGGAACGGTCACGGCGCGGCGACTGAAGGCCAATTCGGCAACGTCCACCTGGTTGCCGACATTGCGCACCTGCTCGCGGCGGGTGCCTGGCTCGGCGCGCTCGGCGTGCTCGGGCTGTTGCTCGCGAAGTCACGAAGGGGGACGACAGCGGAAGGCGTTGCCGCCGCCCATCGCGCGCTCGAAGGCTTCTCGGTCGCGGGCACCATCATTGTTGGCACAATCGTCGCAAGCGGTGTGGTCAACACCTGGCTGCTTGTAGGCCCCGATCACGTCCGAGGGCTGGCGGACACGTTATATGGGCGTTTACTGATAGCCAAACTCGCGCTCTTTTTCGGGATGGTCGTAATCGCGTCGATCAACCGCTACCGCCTTACCCCAGCGCTAGCCGCCGCCACGCACGATCCGCGCGGGGCGTTGGACGCGCTACTCCGCAGCGTCGCGGTCGAGACCACCACGGCGATCGTCATTCTGGCGCTCGTCGCGTGGCTCGGCACGCTCATGCCACCATCGGCAATAGGATCGTGATCGAGGTGCTCTCGTTTTATGCCTACCCGCCCCTTTTGTCGGGAGAGACCCAGGTTCGACCCGTTGCGCGGGAGTTGCTCCGCCTGTAACCCTACGTTTCGCAGCGTCGAAGAGGACCATGTGGCCCGCCTGTTCCAAGCCCTGTTCGCGGTGATCGCGCTGCTGGCATTTGCGGTTGCACCCGTGACGGCGGCGTCGGCTGCTCCTTCGTGTGCGAACGCTCCGGCGATGGCGGCGATGCCGACGATGCACACGGCAAGCAGCAAGCCCGCGTCTTGCAAGATGCGAGGCAAGGCGTGTTTGGCTGCGTGCGCCGTCGCGGCCACGGTGCTCGATGTGCCGACGGTCATTGGAATGCCAGCGCGGGAAACGGCAGGCGCAATCGTCTCGGAGACGCACGTAGCAGCGCTCGCGGAGAGCCGCCCCGACCTGCTCGATCGACCACCTCGAACACTCTCCTAAGCTACGGGGCGGCTTGCCGCCCTGCCGTGCGGCGCAATGCTGGACGTGCTTGAGGCGCGTCCCGCAGCCATTGCGCGGCTTTCGGGCTTAGCGCGCCAACGATGGTGCGATCATTCCACTTCGAGGACACTTCCATGAACATTCGTATCATCGGCGCGTGCTTTGCCGCGCTTACGTCCACGCTTACCCTCTCGGCTCCCGCGTTGGCGCATCATGCCTCCGATCCTGCGGTCGGCCATTACGATTGGCAGCTTGTGCCGCACACGGGAACGAAAGAGGTCGCGCGCGGAGGCCGCTACGTGTGGGTCGGCCCGCAGGCGATGGCTTCGGCGGGATCACTCGCTTGTGACGCCTTCATGAAACGGTCGAGCGGCAGGCAGCGGGTCGATTGCATGAAGGCGATGACGAGCGACGCCGTCTCGTCAGAGCCCGACAACGGTTGATCCTGGTGTGTCACCGACACCGGCGGCGCTGGACGTTGCCGGTGTCGGTACAAGCCGTCTTCCACGGCCGGACCACTTAGCGGGAGATCCGCATGAAACACGTCATTTGCACAGCGGTCGCGGTGACCTTCGCCGTCGCCGCGCACGCCGAACCGCTCACCTTCTCAGCCGCGCTCGAGCGTGCCGCCGCGAGCGCGCCGTCGATCCGGGCGCAGGCCCTGCAAGCCGGGGCCGCGCGGGCGCTCGCGCGCTCGGCGGGCAAATTGCCCGATCCGCAGCTCATGGTCGATCTCCAGGATTTCCCCGTGACCGGCCCGGTCGCGGGCGATCCGGGGCGCGAAAGTTTCAGCGAGGTGCGCGTCGGCGTCGCGCGCGACATCCCCGCGCTCGCCAAGCGCCGCGCCGCGCGCGCGCGGGCGCGCGCCGAAGTGGGCACGGCGGAAGCGGGTGGTGTCGTCGAAGTGCGCAGCGTCCGCGTCGCGGCTGCGCTCGCGTGGATCGACGTCTACGTGGCCGAGCGAAAGCTCGCCACGCTGGCCGAAGTGGAGCGCGGGATTTCGCCCATTGCCACCACAGCCGCCGCGCGCGTCGCATCCGGCGCGCTCAGGCCCGGGCAGGCCACCGAGCCTGGGCGGCTGCGCGCCGATCTGGCCGACCGGCGCGCCGCGCTTGGTGCCGAAGCCGCGCGCGCGCGGGCACAATTGGCGCGGTGGACGGGCGATTCCATTCCCACCATTGTGGGTACACCGCCGCTGATGGTGGTCGATCCCGTGCGCCTGCGCGCCGGGCTGGATGCGGTGCCGGTGCTGGCTGCCTACCAGGCGCAGAGCATAGCGGCCGATGCCGACGTCGGGCTGGCGCTCGCCGACCGGCATTCGGACCTCAGTTGGCGCTTCAGCTACGCGCGCCGCGATCCCCGCTTCGGCGATCTGGTCGCGGCGGGAGTGACGATCGGACTGCCGTTCTTCACGCGCACCCGGCAGAACGCGCAGATCGAGACACGCGGGACCGAGGCGGTGCGCGTGCTCGCCGAGCGCGAGGCGGCGCGCCGCGAGTTGGCGGCGACGCTCGATGGCGAACTCGCCGACCATGCGATGCACCACCAGAGGCTTGAAACCGCGCGTTCGGCGTTACTTCCCCTCGCCGAGCGGCGCGCCTCGCTCGAGCGCGCGAGTTACGCGGCGGGGCGGGCGAGCCTTGGCGACACGCTCGACGCGACGCTGGCGCTCGCAGAGGCCCGCCTCGACCTGATCGACCGCGAGACGGCGGTGACGCGCGACGCGGTGCGGCTGAACCTCAGCTATGGGAGCGACGCGCGATGACCCCCCGTCCGCGACAGCCCGCCAGTCGCGCAAGTATCGCGATCCTGACCGCGCTTATCGCGGGCGGCGCGGGGTACGCAATCGCGTGGCGCAACATTGCGTCACCCGCGCCGGCGTCGTCCGGCTCGGCGACCCCGCATCCCGCGCGCCGGGTCATCTACTGGTACGATCCGATGATCCCGGCCGAGCATCACGACAGGCCCGGCCTATCGTCGATGGGGATGCAGACGATCCCGCGCTACGCCGACGATGGTGGTGCAGCAGGGGCTGCGGCGGGCGCACCCGGCGTGAGCGTCGATGCCGCGGCCGCGCAAAGCCTGGGCGTGCGGCTCGCCACCGTCGAACAAAGTTCGCTTGCGTCTGACGCGACCGTCACCGGGTCCATCGAGTTCGATCAGCGCGATGTCGCCATCGTGCAAACGCGCTCGGCGGGGTTCGTGCAGCGCACCTACGCACGCGCGCCGGGCGATGTCGTGCGCGCGGGCGCACCATTGGCCGATGTGCTCGTGCCCGAATGGGGCGGGGCGGAGACCGAATATCTCGCGGTGAAGCGCACCGGCGACGCGGCGCTGACC
>JBBQJX010000200.1:0-4388 GCA_038326295.1 Sphingomonadales bacterium | reverse complement strand
GGCCGCGGCGATCAGTTCGGCAAGGCGGGCGGTATCGGCGGCGCAGAGCGCGGGTTCGGGGGCGACGAACGGCGTGGCGACGGCGGGGGTCGCGGGTTCGCCGAGCACGTCTTCGGGCAGCACCAGCACCACCGGACCGGGGCGGCCCGAGAGCGCGGTGGCGATGGCGGCGGCGGTGAGTTCGGCGGCGCGTTCGGGCTCACGAATGGTGAACACCGCCTTGGCGAGCGGGGCGAACATTGCGTCATAATCGACCTCCTGGAACGCGCCGCGGCCGAGCATCGCGCGCTCGACCTGTCCCACCAGCAGCAGCATGGGCGTGCTATCGTGCATCGCGGTGTGGACGCCGATGCTCGCGTGCGTCGCCCCGGGCCCGCGCGTGACGAGGCACACACCGGGCTGGCCCGTGAGCTTGCCATAGGCTTCGGCCATGTGCGCGGCGGTGGCCTCGTGGCGGCAGGTGATGAGCGCGAGCCTGTCATGCACATCGTGCAGCGCATCGATCAGGCCGAGATAGGATTCGCCGGGCACGCCGAACGCGTGCGTGATGCCCTGTGCGAGGAGCGTGGCGACGATGGTCTGGCCGACGGTGGGCGGGATAGTATCCATGGTAGCGCGGGTGGCGCGGGGGTGGGCGGGTGTCAACGGGCGGGGGCGGCGGCGCACTCGACACCCCGGCCCCTCCCCCCTAATCGCTGGCGCGATGACCGTCCCCGATTACCGATCGACCGTGATCCTGCCGAAGACCGCGTTTCCGATGAAGGCGGGGCTGGCGGAGAGCGAGCCCAGGATGCTGGCGCGCTGGAAGGCGGACGATCTGGGCGCGCAGGTGGCGCGCGCGCGGGCGGGGCGCGAGCGGTTCGTGCTGCACGATGGGCCGATCTATGCGAATGGCGACATCCATGTCGGCCACGCGATGAACCGGATTTTGAAGGATTTCGTCACGCGCACGCAGACGCTGCTGGGCCGCGACGCGCCGTTCATCCCCGGCTTCGATTGCCACGGGCTGCCGATCGAGTGGAAGGTGGAGGAGCTTTACCGCAAGGAAGGCCGCGCCAAGGACGATGTGCCCCCGGCCGAGTTCCGCGCGCGGTGTCGGGATTTCGCGCAACATTGGGTCGAGGTGCAGACTGCGCAGTTCGAGCGCCTGGGGATCGCGGGCGACTGGGCGCACCCGTACAACACGATGGAGTTTGCGAGCGAGGCCGCGATCGTGGGCGAGCTGCTGAAGTTCGCGGAAGGCGGCCAGCTGTTCCGCGGCGCGAAGCCCGTGATGTGGTCCCCGGTCGAGCGCACCGCGCTCGCCGAGGCCGAGGTGGAATATGCAGACATCGTGTCGACGCAGATCGACGTGGCGTTCGAGATCATCGAGGCTCCCGCGTGTCCCGAGCTGGTGGGGGCTTATGCGGTCGTGTGGACGACAACGCCGTGGACGATCCCGGTCAATCAGGCTTTGGCTTACGCGCTCGAAGTTGAGTACGTGATTGCTGAGGTCGGCTCAAAGCGACTTCTCGTGGCGAAACAACTCGCGGGCGCGGCCTTGTTTCGTTGGCTGGGCGATGACGCTGATGAGGTGATGCGAGTTATCGAGGCCACTGCCTATAACGGAGGTGCGCCTCAGGTGCCCGGCACCGCAATAGCCGGAGCCATCGCCCGCCACCCCATGCACGCGCGCGGCGGTTTTTTCGCGGCACCGCGCCCGTTCCTGCCCGGGGATTTCGTCACGACCGATCAGGGGACGGGGCTCGTCCACATGGCCCCCGATCACGGCGAGGAGGATTTTCTTCTGTGCAAGGCGCACGGGCTGAACCCCGTCTATGCGGTCGAGCCCGATGGGCGGTATCGGGCGGACTGGGCGTGGCTCGGCGGCGAGGGGTCGGTGATCAACGCCAAGCTTAACGCGCCCGATGGGCCGATCTGTTCGGACCTGCGCGCGGCGGGGGCGCTGCTCGCGGCGAGCCAGGATTACAGGCACAGCTACCCGCATTCGTGGCGCTCGAAAGCCAAGCTGATCTACCGTGCCACGCCGCAGTGGTTCATCGCGATCGATCGCCCCCTCCCTCTCCCTGCGCCTTCGGCGCTGTCCCTCCCCCCTGGAGGGGGAGGGGGGTCTTCGGGCGATCGTCCCCCCTCCCCCTACAGGGGGGAGGGAAATGCGACCGAAGGGAGCGAGGGAGAGGGAACGCTGCGCCAGACGGCGCTCCACGCCATCGCCGAAACCCGCTTCATCCCCGAAAAAGGCCGCAACCGGCTCGCCGCGATGGTCGCGGACCGGCCCGATTGGCTGATCAGCCGCCAGCGCGCGTGGGGCGTGCCGATCACGCTGTTCGTCCACCGCGCGACCGGCGAGTATCTGCGCGACGCGGCCGTGAACGCGCGCATCGTCGCGGCGGTGGCGGCGGGCGGCGCGGATGCGTGGCTTACCACGCCAGCGGCCGATCTGCTCGGGCCGGGGTACGACGCGGCCGATTACGACCGGCTGACCGACATTCTCGACGTTTGGTTCGACAGCGGATCGACGCACGCCTTCGTCACCGAGGCGCGGCTGGGGGCGGATCAGGCGGACCTGTATCTGGAAGGGAGCGACCAGCATCGCGGCTGGTTCCAGTCCTCGCTGCTCGAATCGTGCGGGACGCGCGGGCGCGCACCGTACAAAGCGGTGCTGACGCATGGGTTCGTGCTCGATGCGGACGGGCGCAAAATGAGCAAATCGGTGGGCAACACCACCGATCCGCTAGAGGTGATGAAGACCAGTGGTGCGGATATCCTGCGCCTGTGGGTCGCGCAGACCAACTATACCGAGGACGTGCGCATCGGGAAGGAGATCCTGAGCGGCACGTCGGACCTCTACCGCAAGCTGCGCAACACCTTGCGCTATTTGCTGGGTGCCTTGGACGGCTGGAGCGAGGACGAGCACGTGCCCGTGGCCGAGATGCCCGAGCTGGAGCGCTGGGTGCTACACCGGCTGGCCGAACTCGATGCGGAGTTGCGCGCGGCGGTCGCGGCTTATGATTTCGCCGCCTACATCGGCGCAATCGCCACCTTTGCGAACAACGACCTGTCCGCGCTCGTCTTCGACATCCGCAAGGACTGCTTATACTGTGACGCTCCAGGGTCTTTGACGCGGTGCGCATATCGCACATTGTTAAACGCACTATTCGGCGCGCTAACATGCTGGCTTGCTCCGATGTTGGTGTTCACTAGCGAGGAGGCGTGGAGCTCGCGCCTTGGCGGCGTGAGTTCCGTTCACCTGCAGACGTGGCCAGAGATCGATCCGTGCTGGTACAATGCTGCCTTGGGTGAAAAGTGGAACACGCTTCGTACACTGAGGCGAGTCGCGACCCACAACATTGAAGTGTTACGCAAGCAAGACGGGGTAATCGGTTCGAGCAATGAAGCCGAGCTTGGTATATTTCTTACCGTACTGAGCGACCGCGATTTACTCGCAAGTGTTGATTTTGCAGAGCTGTGCATGGTCGCAGGTGTTGAGCTGATCTACCGGCCCGAAGGACATCAACTTCCACCGGAATTCACCATTCAAATTAGGGCAAAAAAGACCGCCTACGCCAAATGCGCCCGCTGCTGGCGGCACCGCTCCGAGGTAGGCACCCTCCCCGATCCCAATCTGTGCGATCGGTGTTTCGATGTGGTCGGCCTCGTGCCGTTGCAGGCGGCCGCGTGATCGCCCCTCGTACCGGCGGGCTGTTGCTGACGGCGCTGATCCTTGCCGCCGATCAGTTTTCCAAATGGTGGATCGTGAACGTGGTGCGGCTCGCCGAGTTGCCCGACGGGATGACCATCACCGGGTGGCTCAAATTCACCTGGGTGCAGAACCGCGGCATCTCGATGGGGCTGCTCAATATCGGCGATGCGGGCCGCTGGCCGATCACCGCGATCACCGCAGCGATCGCGATTGCGGTCGGCTTCTGGCTGGCGCGCGAGCGGGGGCGCGCCGATGCACTGGCGCTGGGCGCGATCCTGGGAGGCGCGCTGGGCAATATCGTCGATCGCGTGCGGCTGGGCTATGTGGTCGATTTCGTGCACCTTCACGTCGGGTACAGATCGTTTTACGTCTTCAATGTCGCCGACGCCGCGATCACCCTGGGGGTGATCGCGCTTCTGCTGCGGGGGGCGATGAAACCCCAACCCCGCCCCACCGGGAGCCACACATGATCCGCCTTCGCTTTGCCATCCCCGCCGCCCTCGCCGCGCTCATTTTGATCGCGGGATGTGGGGCCAAGAAGCAGCGCGCGGGCGCGTTCGGAGGGCGCGGCGCACCCGACGAGCTCGCCATCGGCCGTCAGGCCCCGCTGGTGGTGCCGCCCGATTTCAACATTACGCCGCCCAAACCCGGCGCGGCGCGGGCCGGCGCCCCCCCCGCGCGGCCC
>JBBQJX010000199.1:0-4396 GCA_038326295.1 Sphingomonadales bacterium | reverse complement strand
CAGCGTCATCACCAGCAGCAGCGTGATGGTGGGCGGCGTGAACCCTGCGGGCGCGATGCGGCCCGCAAGCACGGCGTAGCTGAGCGCACCAAGCGCGAGCGCAAGGACAGCGGACGCGATTTCCAGCTATGGGAAAATGTTCGCGCGTTGCGCCCAGCGACGCACCCGCCGGGGCGTACGGCGGTGGCGCGCGGAGCGGGCGGTCGGGGACGCCGGAATCACCCGATGCGTCTAGCGGCTTTGTGGGCGGGAGGGAACAGTTTGTTGCGCGAGGGACACAAGCTCGTGCCCGGCGTCTTACCCAAACGTCAAGGGGACCGGAGCGTCGGCACCGGTCCCCTCATACAGTCTTTAACTGAACCGAGGCGCGACGGCGGCGCGCGCCCGCGAAGCCGAGCAGTCCCATGCCCGCGCCGAACACCGCGAGCGTGGAGGCCTCGGGAACCGTGTTGAAGGTAATTACACCCCCCCGTGCGGATCGACCCCGCGTTCGTTCAGCTTCTTGCGCAGCGTGTTCCGGTTCACCCCCAGCAGCTTCGCCGCGCGCACCTGATTGCCCCCCGTGGCCGCCAGCGCGTGCACCAGGATGCGCGGCTCGATCTCGCCGAGCGCGCGCTCGATCAGGCCATCGGGCGGGAGCGAACCCGGGTGGTCGGCAAAGAGGCGCAGCGCCCACGCGTCGATCGCAGCCGCGAGGCCCCCTTCCCCGGCGGTGGACCGCGCAATCGTCCCCGCCTCGGCCAGTGCGGCGCGAATCGTAGCGCCGCTCAGCACCTCCTCGCGCGCGATCGCGGCGAGGCGGCGCATTAGATTTTCGAGCTCGCGGATGTTGCCGGGCCAGCTGTGCGCCTCGAGTGCATCGACCGCGTCCGCGTCGAGGCGCTTGGGCGGCAGACCGTCTGCGGCGGCGACGGAGAGGAAATGGCGCGCGAGCTCGGGCACGTCCTCTGCGCGCGCGCGCAGCGGTGGCAGGCGCAGCGGCACGACGTTCAGTCTATAGAACAGGTCCTGCCGGAACGCCCCCGTCTCCACCCGGCGCGCCAGATCCTGATGCGTGGCGCTCACCACGCGGACGTCCGAACGCGTCGCGCGCGCGCTGCCCACGGCGGAGAATTCGCCTGATTGCAGCACGCGCAGCAGGCGCGTCTGCGCCTCCATTGGCATGTCGCCGATCTCGTCGAGGAACAGCGTGCCCCCCGCCGCCTGCTCGAATCGACCCGCGCGCGTGGCGGCGGCACCCGTGAAGGCTCCGCGCTCGTGCCCGACCAGCTCGCTTTCGATCAATTCGCGCGGGATCGCGGCCATGTTGATCGCCACAAACGGTCCCGCCGCCCTCGGCCCCAGATCGTGCAGCGCGCGCGCCACGAGCTCCTTGCCCGTGCCGCTTTCGCCAAGGATCAGCACCGGCAACTCGGTGGGTACGACGCGCGCGAGCAGGCGATACACTTCCTGCATCGCGGGCGAGCGGCCGATCATCGGCTGCGGCTCGATCATCGGCGGTGCGGGGAACGCGGCGGGCGCGTGCGCGAGCGCCGCGGCGACGGTGGCGGTCAGCCGATCGAGATCGAACGGCTTGGGCAGGTAATCGAACGCACCCGCCTCGGTCGCGCGCACCGCCGTCATCAGCGTGTTGCGCGCGCTGATGACCACGATCGGCAGATCGGGCCGCGCGGCGCGGATGCGCGGCAGGAGGTCGAGCGCGTCGGCGTCGGGCAGCATCACGTCGGTGACCAGCGCATCGCCGGTGCCCGCATTCAGCAGTTTCCACATTGCCGCAGTGCTGGCGGCGGTCTCGACACGGTGGCCCGCGCGGGTGAGCGCGCGGCTGACGACGGTGCGGATCGAGGCATCGTCATCGACGACGAGGATGGTGCTCATGGCACCGGAGCAAGCGCGACGCGGAACACGGTGCGGCCGTCCTCGCGCGCGTGGGTCACCGCGCCGCCGTGGCCAGCGGTGAGCTTGGCGACCAGCGCGAGGCCAAGCCCGCCGCCGCTCGGCTTGGTGGTGGCGAAGGGCTGGAAGAGGCGCGGGGAGATGTGGGGCGGGATGCCCGGCCCGTCATCCGACACGCCTGCGACGATGGGGAGCTTGCGTCCGTCGACCCTGTGGCCGTGTCGATAAGTTGTTGTAAGTACGACTTCTCCTTCATTCTCCGTGGCTTCCGCTGCGTTCTTCACCAAATTCAAGAAGAGCTGGATCAGCGCTTCGCGGTCGCCCGCGACAAGCGGAAGCGACGGATCATAGGCCTCACGCACGCGCAGTCCGGGCGCGAAGCCGCGCGCGAGGCTGCGGACGTGCTGGAGCACCTCGTGCAGGTTCACCGCCTCGCGCGCCACCGGGCGCACATCCGCCAGATTTTCGAGCCGCTCGACGAGGCGCGTCACCCGATCGACTTCGGCCTGGATCAGCTGGGTGAGCTCGCGGCCCTCGGGGCCCACATCCGCACCGAGCAGCTGCGCGGCACCACGGATACCGCCCAGCGGGTTCTTGATCTCGTGCGCGAGCTGCGCGGCAACTTCGGCAAGCGCCATCGGATCGGGGGTGGCTTGAGGCTCGGTGCGGGGGCTGAGCAGCATCACGCGCCAGCCCGGCCATTGGCCAACGGGCGTAAGCGTCACATCCAGCCGGAGCGCGCGGCCCCCCAAAATAAGCAGCAGATCGTGCGCGAGCACCTCGCCCGGATGCGCGGCAAGTTCGGCAAGCGATACGGGCAGCCCGCGCCCGATCAGCGTGGCGGCCGAGACGCCGAACAGCTCCTCGGCGGCCGCGTTCGCCTCGTCCACCCCGCCCCGGCCGTCGATCAGCAGCACCGGCGCGCCCAGATGCAGCAGCACTTCGGCCGCACCCGGCCGCAGCGACGCGAGCCTCGCGAGGCGCGCGGAGACCTTCACGCCGCCGCGCGCTCGGCCGAGTCCAGATAAAAGCCCGCCAGCATCGCCATCACGCGTTTGGGGTCCTCGATCCGGTTCAGCGTATCGCGGAACTCGGCCGATCCGGGAAACCCCTTGGTGTACCAGCCCAGATGCTTGCGCGCGAGGTTCACGCCGACGCGCGTGCCATACATCGAGAGCATCGCCTCATACTGCTCGGCGATCACCGCGAACTGTTCGGCGATCGGCGGATCGGCGCGGCGTTCGCCGGTGGTCAGCCAATGCATGATCTGCGCGGGCAGCCACGGGCGGCCGTAGCTCGCGCGCCCGATCATCACGCCGTCCGCGCCCGACTGCGCCAGCGCGTCCGCCGCATCCTCGAGCGAGCAGATGTCTCCGTTTGCGATTACAGGAATTTGCACGGCGGACTTCACACGGTGGATAAACTTCCAGTCGGCGGTGCCCTTGTACATCTGGTTGCGCGTGCGGCCGTGGACGGTGACCATCCTTACGCCCAGGTCCTGCGCAATCCGCGCCAGCTCGGGCGCGTTCAGGCTGTCGTGGCACCAGCCCATACGCATCTTGAGCGTCACGGGAACAGTAACCGCGTTGACGGTCGCCTCGATCAGCGAGGCCGCCAGCCTCAGATCGCGCATCAGCGCCGATCCCGCATGGCCGTTGACGATCTTCTTGACCGGGCAACCCATGTTGATGTCGATGATCGCGGCACCCTTGCCCTCGCCGAGCTTCGCGGCCTCGGCGATCACGCCGGGCTCGCACCCCGCAAGCTGGAGGCTGACCGGCTCCTCGATCGGATCCCACAGAGCCTTTTCGTTCGACTGGCGCGTTTCCCGGATCATCGCCTGGCTGGCGATCATCTCGGAGACCGTCAGCCCGCAGCCATAGCGCTTGACCGCGCGACGGAACGGCAGATCGGATACGCCCGTCATCGGCGCGAGGATGACGGGCGTGGCAACCGTCACCGGGCCGATGCGAATGGGGGGAAGCGGTGTGCTCATTTTATGGGCATGTACGCGAGCACGCGGGATTTGGGTAGGGCCAGACTACGCCGGGTTCGGCGTTGCGGATGACAGGATGCGTTCGAGTGCGGCCTTGACCGCGTGTTCGCCGGTTTCGGGAGCGTAGCTCGTGATCGTGACGATCGACCGACCGTTACGATCGAAAAAGCCCGTGGTGGGCAATGCGATCACGCTGCGGCCGGTGAGCGCGCGATAGGTTTCCGGCTGCCCGCCAAGTTGTGCGAGCGCGCGCCCGCCTGTCTCGGATAAAAACGCATCTTGCTTGAGCTTCGGAGCGTCTGGATCGATATTGATTGCGATTATTGAAAGCTCCGACGCAGGATGTTGCGCACGCAATGCTACGAGAACGCGTGTCTCTGCGCGACACGGGACGCACCAGCTCGCCCAGAAACTGACGATCGTCGGACGGCCGACAACATGGATCGAGCCCAGCGTTGTCGGGTTTCCGCTCTGGTTTACCAGCCTCAGTGAATGCATTTCGCC
>JBBQJX010000198.1:0-4397 GCA_038326295.1 Sphingomonadales bacterium | reverse complement strand
CGCGACGCGCGATCTGGCGGCGCTCGCCACGTGCGACGCGCTGATCTTGGCGGTGCCGGTCCAGCATCTGCGGGCTGTGCTCGCGATGGCAAACGGCGGGACGCGCCCGATGCTGCTTTGCGCCAAGGGGATCGAGGCGGGGCGCGCGATGTTGCCGAGCGAAGTCGCCGCCAGGATGGTGCCCGGCGCGCGGCTCGCCGTCCTCTCCGGCCCCAGCTTTGCGGCCGAGGTCGCGCGCGGGCTGCCCACCGCGCTGACGCTGGCGTGTGCGGATGCGGCGCTGGGCGCGGCGTGGATCGCGCGGCTGGGTGTGCCCGCGTTCCGGCTTTATGCGAGCGACGATCAAGTGGGTGCCGAAGTGGGGGGCGCGGTCAAGAACGTGCTCGCGATCGCGGCGGGCGTGGTGCTGGGGCGCGCGCTGGGCGAGAATGCGCGCGCGGCGCTGATCGCGCGTGGGTTCGCCGAGATGGTCCGTTACGGGGTGGCGCGCGGCGGGCGGGCGGAGACGATGGCGGGGCTGAGCGGGCTGGGCGATCTGGTGCTGACCTGCGGATCGATCGCATCGCGCAATATGGCCTTGGGGGTGGCGCTCGGCGAGGGGGCGAGCGTGGCGGACGCGCTGGCGCGGGGGCGCGGGGTGGCGGAGGGCGCGGCGACTGCGCCGGTGCTGGCGGCGGACGCTCGGGCAAGGGGGGTGGCGATGCCGGTGGTGGGTGCGGTGGCGGACATGCTGGCGGGGGCGGGGGTGGCGGGGGTGGTCGAGCGGTTGCTGGCGCGGCCGGTGGGGGGTGAGTGAGGAACCCTCCCTCACCCTGGCCTTCGGCCTGTCCCTCTCCCGTGAGCGGGAGAGGGTAGGCAAGCGGAGCTGTCAGGCGGCGAGCGTGACAAAACTGTCGAGGACGCGCTTCGCGCCTGCGCTTTCGAAATCGATTTCGAGCTTGTTGCCCTCGATGCCCGTCACTCGCCCGTAGCCGAACTTCTGGTGGAACACCCGGCCGCCGACCGCGATATCGCCGCGCTCGGGCGCGCCCACCGTGACCGAGATCGCACGCGCCTCGATCAACGGCCCCTTGTCGGGCGAACGACCGCCGCCCGCAGCCGCGCGCTGCCAGCCGGGACCGCGCGTGCCACCGCGCGTCACATGCGCGAAGGGGTCGTCGCCCCCCAGATGCGCCTGCCACATTGAGCGGCCGCCAGTCATGGTTACCTCTTCGTGGCAGTGCTCGCCGGGGAGTTCGGCGATGAAGCGCGACGGCAGCGAGGATTGCCACTGGCCGTAGACGCGGCGGTTGGCGGCGTGGAGCACCCAGGCACGGCGGCGCGCGCGGGTGAGGCCCACATAGGCGAGCCGGCGTTCCTCCTCGAGCGCGGGGGTGCCGCCTTCGTCCAGACTGCGCTGGCTCGGGAACACGCCTTCTTCCCAGCCGGGCAGGAAGACGTAGGGAAATTCGAGGCCCTTGGCGGCGTGGAGCGTCATCAGCGTCACCTTGGGTTCGGCCTCGCTCGCGTCATTGTCCATCACGAGCGCGACGTGATCGAGGAAGGCGGGGAGGTTCTCGTAGTCCTCCATCGCGCGGACGAGTTCCTGGATATTGTCGAGGCGTCCGGCAGCTTCGGCGGAGCGGTCCGCCTGGAGCATCGCCATGTAGCCGCTCTCTTCGAGGATCGCGCGCGCGAGATCGGTGTGGCTGAGCGTTTCGAGCTGGCCGCGCCAGCGCGCGAGGTTCTGGCCGAGATCGGCGAGCGCGCGCCGCGCGGCCCCGGTCAGTTCATCGGTTTGCGCCAGATCGGCGGCGGCTTGCGCGAGGCTGGTCTGGCGCGCGCGGGCGACCTGGTGGAGGCTGGCGACGGATTTTTCGCCGAGGCCGCGCTTGGGGCGGTTGACGATGCGCTCGAAAGCGAGATCGTCAGCCGGCGAGACGGTGACGCGGAAATAGGCCAGCGCGTCGCGGATTTCGGCGCGCTCGTAGAAGCGGAAACCGCCGACGATGCGGTAGGGCAGGCCGATGGCGATGAAGCGATCCTCGAACTCGCGCGTCTGGAAGCCCGCGCGCACGAGGATGGCGGCATCGTCGAGCGTGGCCCCCTGGCGCTGGAGGGTTTCGAGTTTCTCGCCGACGGTGCGCGCTTCTTCGGGGCCGTCCCAAACACCGATCACGGAGACCTTTTCGCCGACGTTCACCTGCGTCCAGAGTTGCTTGCCAAGGCGGCCGGAGTTTTTGGCGATCAGGCCCGCGGCCGCGCCCAGGATATGCGGGGTGGAGCGGTAATTCTGTTCGAGACGGATGACGGTTGCGCCCGGGAAATCCTGATCGAAGCGCAGGATGTTGGCGACCTCGGCACCGCGCCATGAGTAGATCGACTGATCGTCGTCCCCCACCACGCACAGGTTGCGCCGGGTCTGGGCGAGGAGCCGCAGCCACAAATACTGGACGACGTTGGTATCCTGATATTCGTCCACCAGCATGTATTTGAAGCGCTGCTGATACTGTTCGAGAATGGCCGGGTGCTCGGTCAAGATCGTCAGATTGTGCAGCAGCAGATCGCCGAAATCGGCGGTGTTGAGCTGGGCCAATCGCTCCTGGTAGCGCGCGTACAGCGCCGCGCCCTTGCCGTCGGCGAAGGCTTGCGCTTCGGCGGCCGACACCTTGGCGGGGACGAGGCCGCGGTTCTTCCAGCGATCGATCAGGCCAGCCAGAGCGCGCGCGGGCCAGCGCTTCTCGTCCAGTTGCGCTTCGGCGATCACCTGCTTCATCAGGCGGAGCTGATCGTCGGTATCGAGGATGGTGAAATTGGGCTTGAGGCCGACGAGTTCGGCATGGCGTCGCAGCATGCGCGCGCCGATCGCGTGGAAGGTGCCGAGCCAGGGCATGCCCTCGACCGCCTCGCCGATCAGATCGCCCACCCGGTGGCGCATCTCGCGCGCGGCCTTGTTGGTGAAGGTGACCGCAAGGATTTCGCTCGGCCAGGCGCGGCGCGTGGCGACCAGATGCGCGAGCCGGGCGGTCAGCGCGCGCGTCTTGCCCGTACCCGCGCCCGCGAGCAGCAGCACCGGACCTTCGGTGGCGAGCACCGCCTCGCGCTGGGGGGGGTTCAGCCCGGCCATATAGGCGGGTTCGGGGGTGAGCGCGGGGGCGGAAGCCATCGGTGAACAGGTAAAGAACGTGGGGTGGGTTGGGAAGGTGGGACGAGGCGTGCGATGTCCCATTAAACCTGCCGGTGATCGGCGGCGATCGAGCCCTGGTCGGGAGCGTCGGCAGCGATGCGGCATTTTATCCTCACCATCCGCCGACACGGAAGTTTCGCTTGAACAACCATTCACGATGGGCAAGTTTGCGGAAGTCATGAGGGCATCCGCCCGATCGCTGCATCGCCCAGGCGATCGGTGGCGGGGGAATTTTGAAGGGGAACACGATGATGAGCAAAATCAAGACAGTTCTGTTGGTGGCCGCGCTGGCGGTGCCGTCGGCCGCGCAAGCCACGACCATTTCGGGGAGCTACGGCGGGTTATCGTGGACAGCATCCAACTACGTCATCGGCCAGACATCGACCGCGACCATTGCGGGCGGTGGTGACCCGATTTATCTTGGGACGGCGGACAGGTACCGCAGCACGGTGGGTTTGCTGTTGGACTATGGTGCCAGCGGTCGATTTGTTTGCTCGGGCAGTCTTAATTCCAGCCGCAACTCGATCATCACCGCCGGGCACTGCGTAAACATCTTCGGCCGCAAGCCCGACAAGGTCACCGCCTATTTCTACAACCCGACGACACCCGATCCGTTCGAGACGTCGGTCTACACTCCGGGCGCGCCGAACGTAACGACGGTCGACATCAGCAAGGTGTTTCTCAATCCGGACTATACCGGCAACGTGATCGACCAGAACGATATCGCGGTGTTGCGCCTCGCCAAAGCTCCTCCGAAATATGCGCAGGGATATGAGCTGTATACCGGCGGTGATCTGACCGGGCTCGATTACAACATCGCTGGTTACGGACGCCGATCCGATACGGGCGGCTCGGTTGGCGTCAATCTGGGCACCGGGCGGCTGCGGCAGGGCGACAACCGTTACGATTTCCGGCTCGGCGATTCCGATTTCGGCGGCATCTTCGATTCGGCTTTCTTCGGTGAGCCTGCGGGAGCGCAGACGGGCTATTCCTACATTGCCGATTTCGATGACGGCACCGCCGCGCATGATGCATCGTGCGGCCTTGCGACGGGCCCGAATGATTTCCTGACCTCGCCAACCGGACCGTATGGCTTCAACCTCCCGGCCAGCCCGAAATATTGCAACACCGGGCGCGGTGCGACCGAGGTCAGCACCGCTGGTGGTGATTCGGGCGGACCGCAGTTCATCGATGGCAAGCTGGCGTCGGTCACCTCCTACGGGCTGACATT
>JBBQJX010000197.1:0-4417 GCA_038326295.1 Sphingomonadales bacterium | reverse complement strand
CCTGCCACCACGCCATGCCCTCCGCGATCAGCCCGCCCGCGAGCAGATAGGTCGGCACGCAGACCACCATCGCCACCCAGAGCGCGGCGTAGGACTTCCAGTCCCACGTTCGCTGCGCCGGGGCGACGGGCGCAAGGTCCGCGTTCCAGAGTGCGGCGTCCGCCATCAGTCCTGGACGGTCAGCGGGCCGTAGGCGTCCGGGCGGCGATCGCGGAAGAACTGCCAGCGGTTCCGGATCTCGCGCACCATGTCCATGTTGAGATCGTGGATGAGGAGTTCATCCTTGTCGCGGCTGGCGATCTTCTCGATCTCGCCGCGCGGATTGACGAAATAGGACTGGCCATAGAACTCGCCGATATTCCACGGCGCTTCGGTGCCCACCCGGTTGATCGCGCCGATCCAGCAGCCGTTCGCCGCCGCCGACGCGGGCTGTTCGAGCTTCCACAGATATTCGGACAGGCCCGCGACCGTGGCGGACGGGTTGACGATATACTCGGCGCCGTTGAGCGCCAGCGCCCGCCAGCCTTCGGGAAAATGGCGATCGTAGCAGATATAGACGCCGAGCTTGCAGTAGCGCGTGTTGAACACCGGCCAGTTCGAGCGGCCGGGCTTGAAGTAGAACTTCTCCCAGAAGCCCGCCACCTGCGGGATATGCGTCTTGCGGTATTTGCCGAGATAGGTGCCGTCAGCGTCGATCACGGCGGCGGTGTTGTAATAGACGCCGGTGACCGCGTCCGCCTCGTAGATCGGCACCACGATGACCATCGCGTATTTGCGCGCATAGTCCTGCATCAGGCGCGTCGTCGGGCCATCGGGGATGGGCTCGGCGGCGTCGTACCATTTGACGTCCTGCGACGGGCAGAAATAGGGTTGGGTGAAGACCTCCTGGAAGCACAGCACCTGCACGCCCGCCTGCCCCGCCTGATCGATCAGCGGCGCATGCGCCTCGATCATCGCGGCGGTGATCGCGGCGGGGGGCTCGTCGGTCGAGGCCTTGAGCGCCATCTGGATCAGGCCACCGCGCAATTTCGTCATGGGAGCGTTCCTAGTCGAGCGATTTGAGGATCGTGGCGAGCGTGCCGACCATGAAGTCGATCTCGGACTTCTGGATGATCAGCGGCGGGGACATGGCGATGTTGTCGCCGGTCGTGCGGATCAGCAATCCCGCGTCGAGCGCCTTCAGGAAGGCGGCGAACGCGCGCTTGGTCGGCGCGCCGGGGATGGGTTCGAGTTCGACCGCACCGATGAGGCCGAGGTTGCGCACGTCGATTACGTTGGGCAGCCCGCGCAGCGAGTGGACCGCGTCCGCCCAATAATCGGCGAGTTCGGCGGCGCGCGTCAGCAGCCCGTCCGCCTCGTAAATGTCGAGGCTGGCGAGTGCTGCGGCACACGCGATCGGGTTGCCCGAGTAGGTATAGCCGTGGAACAGCTCGACCATGTTGTCGGGGCCGGTCATGAAGGCATCGTGGATGCGGGCCTGGACGAAGACCGCGCCCATCGGCACGATGCCGTTGGTGAGCGCTTTCGCGGTGGTGACCATATCGGGCTCGACGCCGAAATAATCGACCGCAAACGGCGTACCCAACCGCCCGAAGCCGGTGATCACCTCATCGAAGATCAGCAGGATGCCGTGCTTGTCGCAAATCGCGCGCAGCCGTTCGAGATAGCCCTTGGGCGGCAGCAGCACCCCCGCCGATCCGGCCACCGGCTCGACGATGACGGCGGCGATGGTGGAGGGATCGTGCAGCGCGCACAGCCGCTCCAGATCGTCGGCAAGCTCGGCTCCGTGCGGCGGCACGCCGCGCGCGAAGCGGTTGCCGTCCAGCCCATGCGTATGGCGCAGATGATCCACGCCCGCCACCAGCGAGCCGAACATCTTGCGGTTGGCGACCATGCCGCCGACCGCGATGCCGCCGAAATTGGTGCCGTGATACCCGCGCTCGCGCCCGATCAGCCGAACGCGCTGCCCCTCGCCGCGTTGCCGGTGGTAAGCGAGCGCGATCTTGAGCGCGGTCTCGACCGATTCGCTGCCCGAGTTGGTGAAGAACACGTGGTCGAGCGTGCCCGGCATCAGCGCCACCAGGCGGCTCGCGAGCTCGAACACGCCGGGGTGGCCCATCTGGAACGCGGTCGAATAATCGAGCGTATCGAACTGGCGCGCGATCGCCGCCCCGATCTCGGGCCGACGATGCCCCGCCGCACAGCACCACAGGCCGGCGATGCCGTCCAGAACCTTCAGCCCGTCGGAGCGCGTGTAGTACATGCCGTCGGCGGCGACGAACATGCGCGGGTTGGCCTTGAACTGCCGGTTCGCGGTGAACGGCATCCAGTAGGCGTCCATGCTGTTGGTGCGGGCGGCGACGCTGCTCATGCGGCGCTCATGGCGGGTTGCAGGCGCATCGGGTTCTCCGGATGATCGGGCCACGCCAGCGGCGGCAGGCCATTGTCCACGGGACGCATCGTGATGCAATCCAGCACGGGGCAGACGTGCTGGCACAGGTTGCAGCCGACGCACTCGTCATCGATCACGGTGAACTTGCGGCCGCCATCGGCGCGCGCATCGATGCGGATCGCCTGGTGCGCGGTGTCCTCGCACGCGATGTAACAGCGCCCGCACTCGATGCAGAGCTGGTCGTCGATGAACGCCTTGGTATCGAAGTTCATGTCGAGCTGGTTCCAGTCGACGACGTTTCGCACAGCCCGCCCGCGCAGATCGGCGATGTCGCGGTAGCCATGCTCGCGCATGAACCGGCCAAGCCCATCGAGCATGTCGTCGATAATGCGAAAGCCATACAGCATCGCCGCCGTGCAGACCTGCACGCCCGAAGCGCCGAGTGCGATGAACTCGGCCGCGTCGCGCCAGTCCATGATGCCGCCGATGGCGCTGATCTCGAGCCCCGCCAGCTCGGCGTCGCGCGCGATCTCGGCGACCATGTTGAGCGCGATCGGCTTGACCGCGCTGCCGCAATAGCCGCCGTGCGTGCCCGTGCGACCCACCGTGGGGCGCGGGGCCATCGCGTCCAGATCGACCGAGATGACCGAGTTGATCGTGTTGATGAGCGACACCGCGTGCGCACCCCCTCGACGGGCAGCATCGGCGGGGACGAGGATGTTGGTGATGTTGGGGGTGAGCTTGGTGAACACCGGCAGATCGACCGCATCGCGAACCCAGCGCGTGGTTTTTTCGACCAGATCGGGCACCTGGCCGATGGCCGATCCCATGCCGCGTTCGCACATGCCGTGCGGGCAGCCGAGGTTGAGTTCGATGCCGTGGCAGCCCGCGTTCGCGAGCTTGATCGCCAGTTCCTTCCACGCGGCTTCCTCGGGCACCGCCATCAGCGAGCCGATGATGACGCGATCGGGCCATTCGCGCCGGCACTCCTCGATCTCGCGCAGGTTGACGTCGAGGGGCCGGTCCGAGATCAGTTCGTTGTTGTTGATGCCGATCACGCGGCCGTCGAGCTTGTGCGCGCCGTAGCGGCTGGCGACGTTGATGACGGGCGGATCCTGGCTGACCGTCTTCCAGACCGCACCCCCCCAGCCCGCGCGAAACGCACGATCGACGTTGGTTTTCTTGTCGGTGGGCGGCGCGGACGCCAGCCAGAAGGGGTTGATGCTGCGGACGCCGCCGATGACGCAGCCAAGGTCCACACTCATGCCGCACGCTCCCTCAGCCACGCATCGACCGCGTGCGCGGCGCGTTTGCCGTCTTCCACCGCCTGGACGGTAAGGTCCGGACCGGCGACCGCATCGCCACCCGCGAACACGCCGGGGAGCGATGTCTGATAATGTTCGTCGATCCAGAGCTTGCCCGCTTCGGTGCGCAGTTCGCCGGGCAGGTCGTCCATCTGCTGGCCGACCGCGAGCAGCACCTGATCGCACGCGATGCGCTCCTCGCGACCGGTCGGGCCGAGACGCCCCGCCATCAACGCGGTTTGCGCGAGGCGGACGTGGGCGACGCCGCCCTCCCCCTCGAACGCGAGCGGCTGCGACCAGAAGCGCATCGCCACGCCGTTCATGCGCGCAAGGTCCTGCTCCCACACGGTCGCGCTCATCTGTTCGGGCCCGCGCCGGTAGACCAGCGTGACCGAGACCGCGCCGAGGCAGCGCGCCTGCACCGCTGCGTCGATCGCGGTGTTGCCGCCGCCGATCACGACCACGCGGCGCCCGATTGGCACGCTCGCCTTGTCGACCGCCTGGCGTAATGCGGCGATGAAGGCGATGGCGTCGTCCACGCCGCGCAACGCCTCGCCCGGCACCGCTGTACGACTTGCACGGGCGAGTCCGACGCCGACGAACACCGCGTCATGCTCGGCCGCGAGCTGCGCCAGCGTCACATCGCGACCAACCGCGACGCCATGCTCGATCGTGATGCCGCCGATGCCGAGCAGGAACTCCACCTCGCGCGCGGCGAAAT
>JBBQJX010000196.1:0-4433 GCA_038326295.1 Sphingomonadales bacterium | reverse complement strand
TCCAGATGCACGCTCACCGCCGCGCGCCGCACGCATGCGCGGGTGCGGGGATCGCTGAACGCGCCCCCGCCCAGCGCCAGCACCAGCGGCGGTCCATCGAGCAGTTCCGCCACCACCGCGCGCTCGGCGTCGCGGAACACCGCCTCGCCCTGCGCGAACAGCGCGGCGATCGGCCCGTGCCGCGCCTCCACCGCCGCGTCCGCATCGACGAACTCCAGCCCCAGCCGCGCCGCCACCAGCGGACCCACCGTGGATTTGCCGCTGCCCGGCATCCCCACCAGCACCACATGCCGGATCACGAGATATCCGCCCCCAGCGATCGCATCATCGTGGCGAACCCAGGGAAGCTCGTCGCGATCATGTCCGCGTCGCGCACGCTCACCCCCGCCCGCGCGCCGAGCCCCAGCACCAGGAAGGCCATCGCGATCCGGTGATCGCCGTGCGTTTCCACTTCCGCGCCGCCCGCCACCTCGCCACCGCGCCCATGCACCGCAAACCAGTCCGGCCCGTCCTCGCACTGCACCCCGCAGCCGCGCAGGCCCGCGATCATCAGCGCGATCCGGTCGCTCTCCTTGACGCGCAGTTCGCCCACGCCGCGCATCACCGTGGTCCCGTGCGCGAACGCCGCGACCGCCGCCAGCACCGGATATTCATCGATCATCGAGGCCGCCCGCCCCGCAGGCACCTCCACCCCGCGCAGCGGACCCGCGCACGCGATCAGCGCCGCCACCGGCTCGGCACCGTTCGCATCGCCCGGTTCCTCGGCGAGATCGGCCCCCATCTCGCGCAAGGTTTCGAATAGCCCGGTGCGCAGCCTGTTGGTCAGCACGCCGTCGACGCGCACGCGCGATCCCGGCACCACCAGCCCCGCGCACAGCGGAAACGCCGCCGAGGACGGATCGCCCGGCACGCGCACATCGCGCCCGGTCAGCCCGCGCGCCGCCCCCAGCGAGACGCGCCGCCCGGCGGGCGTCTCCACCTCGTCCACATCGGCCCCGAAGGCGCGCAGCATCCGCTCCGAATGATCGCGCGTGCGCACCGGCTCGGTCACGCTCACGGGGGCGCCGGTGCCCAGTCCGGCCAGCAGGATCGCGCTCTTCACCTGCGCGGACGCGATGGGCGCCTGGAAATCGATCCCCGCCAACCCCCCGCCGGTCAGCGTCACCGGCAGCCCGGGTCCGCCCACGAACCGCGCGCCCATTTGCGAAAGCGGCGCTTTCACCCGTGCCATCGGCCGCTTGGACAGCGAGGCATCGCCCACGAACCGCGCTTCCACGGGAAACGCCGCCGCCGCCCCCATCAGCAGCCGCGCCGCCGTGCCGCTGTTGCCGCAATCGATGTCGCCGATCGGCGAACGCCATGCCGCCCCCGTCACCGTCCACCCGTCCGCACCGCGCTCCACCTGCGCGCCGAACAGGCGCACCGCGGCGGCGGTAGCCATCACGTCCGCGCTCTCGAGCAGCCCGGTCACGCGCGTCGTGCCGCGCGCCAGGCCGCCCAAGATCAGCGCCCGATGCGAGATCGACTTATCCCCAGGCGCGGTCACGTTGCCATTCAGGCCATGGCAGGGGGCAGCGGTCAGGCGTTCGGACATGCAGTCGGGTTAGCCGCGCGGGGGAAGGGGCGCAAACGCGCGCAATGGCCGCTTGACTTGTAGGATCACCTGCAGGACATTTCCCTCATGATCGACGGCAGCGCATTTGCCCTCAAGGGCTGGTGGTGGCGAGTGCCCGCCACCCGCGCCTGTGCGCGGCCGGAGAGTGTCACGGCTTAGGGCCAGCGCTCCTTCCGGCAAGGGTGGCGGGCCGGACACGCGCCCGCACCCTCCCGCCGGAACACCCGTGAAAATGCGATTCTCCGTGACCTTCGTGACCTTGGCGGTCCCGAACCCCCCGCCCCTGATCCAGATCGCCGCCGCCCTGCTGGCCCGGGGCGGCCACCCCTGGCTCTTCGAGCGCACCACCGCGCCGAGCCTCCTGGTCGAGCGCCCCGCGCTCACGATCCGGTTCGAAGACGGTGCCGTCGCGCTCGAAGCCCACACCCCCGCCGGCCACCACCTGCTCGAAGGCCTGGGCGAACGCTTCCTCGCCGCCACCGGCCGCATCGCCTTCCCCCGCCCCACCGGCCACGATCTCGAAGCCCGCCTCCACGCCCCCGGCCCCTTCGACGTGCTCCGCGCCCTCGTCGGCCCCGGTCTCGCCCCGCTCGTGCTGGGCATCCTCGCCTTCGATCACGTCCAGCTCTTCGAAGACCTCCCCCCACCGCCGCCCGACCGCACCGGCTTCCCCGAAGCCCATTTCGTCATCCCCGATCGCTGGCTCACCCGCGCCCCCGACGGCACCACCCAAGCCCACGCGCTCGGCGGCGAGGCGGACGCCGCCGATCTCGCCACCCTAGCGCAGAGCGCCCCGCTGCTCGCCACCCCGCCTCCTCCCAAACCCGCCCACGCTGACGTCGATCTGGACGATGCCGCCTACGCCCGCCTGGTCCGCACCTGTCAGCAGCATGTCGCCGCCGGGGACGTGTTCCAGATCGTCCCCAGCCGAACCTTCAGCGTGGCCTGCCCCGATGCGTTCGCCGCCTATCGAAGGCTCAGCGCCGCCGAACCCGCCCCGTATCGCTTCTACGCCCCCGGTCCGGGCTGGACACTGTTCGGCGCCTCGCCCGAAAGCGGGGTCCGGGTCCGCGCAGACCGCGAGGTCGAGGTTCGCCCCATCGCAGGCACGCGCGCGCGCGGATGCGATGCGGCGGAGGATGCCGCGCTCGAAGCCGAACTGCTCGCCGACGAGAAAGAACTGGCCGAGCACCGCATGCTGATCGATCTGGCGCGGAACGATGTTGCGCGCGTTTCCATCCCCGGTACGCGCCGCGTTACCGAGGAGCTGACCGTGCTGCGCGCCGCGCGTGTGATGCATCTGGTGTCCACCGTGGGGGGCCAGCTGCGCCCCGGGCTCGACGCGCTGCACGCGCTCCAGGCCTGCCTGCCTGCGGGCACACTGAGCGGCGCGCCCAAGCTGCGCGCGACCGAACTGTTGCGTGGACTCGAGGCGAGCAGACGCGGGCCCTATGGCGGCGCGGTGGGCATGCTGCACGCGGACGGATCGCTGGATACCGCCGTGATCATCCGCTCGGCGCTGGTGGTGGCGGGCGTGGCGCAGGTGCGCGCGGGGGCGGGTGTGGTGCACGACAGTGTGCCGCTGGCCGAGGCGGAGGAGACGCGGCGCAAGGCGTCTGCGGTGCTGGGTGCGCTGGGGGTGGCGGCGTGAGGGCGGTGTTGATCGATAACCGGTGCAGTTTCACCTTCAATCTGGTGCACCTGCTGCACGAGGCGGGGGCCGAGGTGACGGTGCTGCGCAATACGGTTGGCGCGGGCGAGGCGGTGGCGCTGGCCGCCGCGCAGCGCGCGCTGATCGTGTTCGGCCCCGGCCCCGGCGCGCCCGCGGACGCGGGATCGACGCTCGCGATCGTGGCGGCCGCCAAGGGGCGCGTGCCGGTGTTCGGCGTGTGCCTGGGGCTTCAGGCGATCGGGCTCGAAGCAGGCGCGCGCATCGAGCGCGCGGGCGCAATCGTGCACGGCAAGGCGAGCGCGCTGACGCATGATGGCGAAGGGCCGATGCGCGGGCTGCCCAATCCGTTCGCGGCGGGGCGTTATCACTCGCTATGCGTGCGGGGGGTGCCGGGGCGGTTCCGGGTGCATGCCGAGCTGGACGGGATGGCGATGGCGATCTCGGACGCGCAAGCGCTGCAGGTGGGGGTGCAGTTTCACCCAGAGTCGATTTTGACTGAGGAGGGGGTGGGGTTGATGCGGAACGTGTTAAGGAATTAGCCACGGCATACATTAGGGGTTCAGCATATGTTCGGTGTTCCGGTGATCGTGAATAGTGGTGACAGATTTCAAGGTATGTCGTTAGACAAGCGAATCGACATGGCCGTCGAAAAGTCGCGCCAACTTGTTGATCTGATCCATGAGATAGAGCGGATCCACGCAAATAATTGTTATTTGACATATAGCACAGTTCTTCGTTGCGAGCTTAAAAGTACCCATGCCGGAAACGCCTTCCATTTTCTCCGACTGTCATCCTTTGGCTACGAGGTGACTCGACTCATAGCGTTGTGGGACAATGCATCCAAAGATCGAGTAAGCATTCCGAGTTTGGCGCAGATAATTGATAATGTTGAGGTGAAGCGCGAACTTAAAGTCCGCAGCATATCTCTTTATGAACATGACGATACTATGTTGGGTCAGCCGGCAGCGATTAACCGATTTGAGCGAGCCTATAAGGTCGCAACCCTACTACCAAAACTTGCCTTGTGCTCGCATCGCTTAAAAACCCTTCGGGGTTACCGAGACAAATGGCTTGCTCACAACTTAGACACAAAGACATTGACTCCAAAGTACGGCTTCGAACGTAAAATGCGACTAACATCGCACC
>JBBQJX010000195.1:0-4456 GCA_038326295.1 Sphingomonadales bacterium | reverse complement strand
TCTTCGCGTCACCGCACAGCGGACGCGTTTACCCAGAGGCGCTGATGCGGGCGACCCGCCTGCCGCTCATGGCGCTGCGACGGGGGGAGGACCGTTATGTCGATCGGCTGATAGAGGGCGTGCGCGCCCCGTGCGTGCTGGCCGCAGTGGCGCGGGCGTTTATCGATCACAACCGCGATCCGGACGAGATCGATCCCGAGCTGTTCGATCATGTGCCGCCGACCGCGCGCGTGAGCGATCGGGTGGCGGCAGGACTTGGCATCGTGCCGCGCGCTTTCGTCGCGGGGGAGGCCATCTATGCGGGGCGGCTGCCGATTGCGGAGGCGCATCGGCGGATCGCGGCAGTCCATGTGCCCTATCATGACGAGATTGCCCGGTTGCTGGGGCGTGCGCGGGCACGCGAGGGTCATGCGCTGCTGATCGATTGCCATTCTATGCCTAGCCGGCCTGGGACTGCGCAAGCCGTGCTGGGCGATCTGAACGGGCGATCGGCTGCGGGCGAGATCGTCGATTGTGTCGAGGCGGCGCTGCGCGACGCGGGTTTCACAGTGGCGCGCAACGCGCCTTACGCGGGGGCCTACACGCTCGAGCGGCACGGGAGGCCCCGCAACGGGGTTCATGCCGTGCAGATCGAACTGGACCGGGCATTGTACCTGGATAGCGAGCGGCTGACGCTGACCGCCGGGGCGGCGCGCGTTGCCGAGCGGCTTGCGGGATTTGCCGCAGACGTGGAACAACGGCTGGCGAAGATTGCGGGGCAGGCCATGCCCGCGATCGCGGCGGAGTAGGTGGATGGCAATGCACAGGGGAACAACGATGAAGTTTGCAGTGGCAATCGCGTGCGCGGGCGCGATGGTGGCGGGGCAGGCACGCGCGGAAACGGTAGTGGTGACCGCAGACCGGATGATCGACGTGATTGCGGGGCGCGTGATCGAGCGGCCGCAGATCGTGGTGGTGGACGGTCGCATCACGCGCATCGGGCGGCAGGGCGACGTGGCCACAGCCGGTGCGCGCACGGTTGCGTTGCCGGGCATGACGCTGCTGCCCGGGCTGATCGACATGCACGTCCATCTGACGGGCGTGGCCGAGATCGGCGGGCACCGGACGCTGGATTATACCGATAGCTTCTGGACGGCGGCGGGGGTGGGCAATGCGCTCAAGACGCTGCGTGCAGGGTTCACCACGGTGCGCAACGTGGGATCGAGCGATTTTGCCGATGTCGGGCTGAAGCAGGCGATCGAGGGCGGGTATGTGCACGGGCCACGCATTGTGCCGGCGACATGGGCGCTGGGTGCCACCGGGGGTCACTGCGACGATACGGGGATGCCGCCGCGCTACGATCACAAGGAGCCCTCCACCTTCGACGGCCCCGCGCAAGCGCGCGAGCGGGTGCGCTGGGTGCACAAATACGGGGCAGAGGCGATCAAGATCTGCGCGACGGGCGGCGTGTTCAGCCATGCGGACACGGTGGGCGCGCAGCAGCTGACGCCCGAGGAAATCCGCGCGATCGTCGATGAGGCGCACATGGCGGGGCTGAAGGTGGCCGCGCACGCGCACGGCGATGCGGGCATCCGCGCGGCGATCGACAATGGGGTGGACACGATCGAGCATGTGAGCCTCGCGAGCCCGGCGACGATCGCGGCGGCGAAGGCGCACGGAACCTGGTTCGACATGGATATCTACAACGACGATTATATCCTGGCGGTGGGCACTACAAACGGCACGCTGCCCGACAGCGTGGAGAAAGAGCGGCAGATCGGCCGCGCGCAGCGCGAGACGTTCCGGGCAGCGGTGAAGGCAGGGGTAAACATGATCTTCGGGACCGACGCGGGGGTGTATCCACACGGCGACAATGGACGGCAGTTCGCCAAGATGGTGGAGTGGGGGATGACGCCGATGCAGGCGATCCAGTCGGCCACCGCGAATGCGGGTCGCGCGCTAGGGCGCGAGACGGATGTGGGAGCGATCGCGGTGGGGCGGTATGGCGACATGATCGCGGTGAAGGGCGATCCGCTGGCGGATGTGCGGGTGCTGGAGAATGTGCCGGTGGTGATCAAGGGGGGCGTGGTGGAGAAGGACTCACGCTGACCCTCTCGGCTACCGCGTGCGGCCGCCGCCGCGCGGCGCGATGCCGACACGCGCATTCTCCACCGTGGCGTCGTACCAGGCAGCGAGATCGGTGTGGAGGTGTTCGAGCTCGACCGGGTTCAGATAGATCATGTGGCCCGACTGGTAATATTTGAAGCTGATGTTGCGCCGCAGCTCGGGAGCGAGCGTGAGGTGCGAAACATCATATTCGGTGCCGAAAAACGGCGTCGCCATATCGTAATAGCCGTTGAGTGCGATGACCTTGAGGAAGGGGTTGGTGCGCATCGTCCAGGCGAGATCGACGCCGGTGTTGGGCGCGATCTGGTGCTCGCCTTCGCCCGGCGCGCGGTGCTTCCAGTCCCACTCGAAGCCCGGGAGCGCATAGGCCGAGACGCGGTAAGGCATATCGGTCTTGTAGCCGAGCGTGTTGGCGACATAATCGTGGAAGGTGGCGATGTAGGCACCTGCGATGGCGGTGCCGGCGGGATCGTTGTCCGGCCCCGAGCTATTCGGGTCCGAGACCGAGAGCGTGTAGCGCGAATCAAGGCGGCCGACCGAACGGCGCTGGTCGCGCAGCAGTTCGGCCATGAAGTGGCCGAGATCGACGCGCAGATCGGCGCGCTCGATATACTCGACCGAGAGGCCGGTGAACGCCGCCATCTGGCGCGCGACGGCATGGAATTCGGCGGGATCGATCGCGTTGCCCTTGGCGATGGCAGCCGCGTACGGCCCGGTGGCAAAGGCGCGCGCCGACGCGACGAAGGTGGCGAGGTCCGCCGGTCGGTTGGGGACGCGGTTATGATACCATGCGGTCGCGGCGTAACTCGGGATGTAGGTGATCGGGTTCTGATCGTAGCCCGAGAGTTCGACGCCGTAATTGAGGATGGTCGATAGCAGGACGACGCCGTTCAGGCTCATCCCGCGCTGTTCGAGCATGGCCGCGACCACGCCCGAGCGCAGCGTTCCATAGCTTTCGCCGAACAGGAATTTGGGGCTGGTCCAGCGGCTGTTTTTCGTGACGTAACGCTGGATGGCGCGCGCGAAGGCGTCGCCGTCCTGATCCACGCCCCAGAAATCCTTGCCCGTCTTGTCGCCCAAGGGCCGCGACCAGCCGGTGCCGATGGCATCGATGAAGACGAGATCGGTCTTGTCGAGCAGGGTCTGCGGGTTGGGGCCGAACTTGTAGGGTGCGGGGCGGACATATTCGGGCGAATCGGTTTGCACGCGCACGGGGGCGAAGCTGCCCATCCTGAGCCAGATGGTGGAGGAACCGGGGCCCCCATTGTAGAAGAAGGAGACTGGCCGTTGGGCGCGCGGCGCGCCATCGGCGGTGTAGGCGGTATAGAATACGGACGCGGTGGGCTGGCCCTCCTCGTCGCGGATGGTGAGCGTGCCCGCGGTCGCGGTGTAGGCGATGGTCCCGCTGTGCGCGGTGACGACGGTGCCGTGGCTACTGGCGGTGTGCTCGTCGATCGGAGGGCGGACCCAGGCGGATTCGGCATCCTGCACCATCGCTTCGGCGTGCTTGATCTTGGGATCGACCGATTCCTTGGTGGTGGTGGTCGTGCCGCCGCCGGGGCGGGGCTGCGCGTGCGCGGGCAGGGCGAGAAGGGCGGCGGCGGCGAGCAGGGCGGATCGGGTCATCGGGTCTCCGGACGGGCGTTTGGCTGGGCGCATCATTGCGTGGGCGATCCGGGCTGGCAACCGGGGGGCGATCGGGGACAGCTAACCTATTTCCCCGGCGCTATGGTTGCCGCTGGAGGCGATGGTTCCGGGGAAACAAATAAGCTGTCCCCTTTCAGGCGATAGACGAGGCGGGTGCGGTTGCCGGTTCGCAGCGCGAGGACAAGGCGGTAATCGCGGGCGAGCGCGCCTGACAGGATGGCGCGTGTTTGGGGATTGCCGAGCGCATAGGCGGGGGCTTGATCGACGATCGCCTCGGGCCGGGTGGCGAGGATGCGGCGGACCTCGGCCTGCGGATCGGTGCCGATGGCGGCGGGGCTGGCCTCGTTCGCGGTATCGAGGTGGCCGGGGAAGGGCCAGCGCGTGGGCAGGCAACTGTGGGTGAGGAGGTAGAGCGCGGGCGGGCCATCGTAGATGTAGAGGCAGCCGCCGTGGCGGGGCCGCGCAGCGGCGGCGAGGCTTTGGGCTTCGGCACGGCCGCCCTTGGCGCGTACGGTGGCGAAGAGGACGACCTGGCCCGCGACGAGGACGAGGCCGAGCAACGCCGCGGCGGCGCGGCGTTGGCGCGCGAGGGCAGGGGCGGCGACGAGCGCGAGCGGGACGATCAGGGGCTGAGCGTAATGCAGGCTGAGCCACGCGCCGAAGCCGACCACGGAGGCCAGTGCGGCAAGCGCCCAGGCGAGCG
>JBBQJX010000194.1:0-4456 GCA_038326295.1 Sphingomonadales bacterium | reverse complement strand
TCTCACGCAAAGCCGCAAAGCCGCCAAGAAGAAGGCGGAATAGCCCAAGTGCCATGCGCCAGGTCACCCTCGCCCACCCCGCCGATTACGAAGGCTGGCGCACCGCCGCGCGCGCGCTCGCCGCCGCCGCCGTCCCGCCCGAAGACGTAAACTTCGCGGTCGAGGGCAGCGCCGATCTCTTCGCCACCGCGCCCACCCCCACGCCGCCCCCCACGCGCGCCTTCACCGTCCCCAGGGCCTTCCTCGATCTCGCCCAGGGCGTGATCTGCCACCGTGATCCCGAGCGGTTCGCGCTCCTTTACGCCGCGCTCCTGCGCGTCGCCGACGACAAGGCACTGCTCGAAGACGCCGCCGATCCGCTGATCCACCGCCTGCACGGCCTCGCCAAGGCGGTGCGCCGCGATATCCACAAGATGCGCGCCTTCGTGCGCTTCCGCGAACTCGCCGAACCCGGCGAGGATACCCCCCGCTTCGTCGCCTGGTTCGAACCCGATCACCACATCGTGCGCCTGAACGCGCCCTTCTTCGCGCGCCGCTTCACCGCGATGCGCTGGTCGATCCTCACCCCCGAAGAATGCGCGCACTGGGACGGGGAAGCGGCCAGCTTCACCCCGGGTGCCACCCGCGCCGACGCGCCCGATGGCGATCCGCTCGAAGCCACCTGGGCCACCTATTATGCCAGCACCTTCAACCCCGCGCGCCTGAAGGTGAAGGCGATGACGAAGGAAATGCCGAAGAAATACTGGAAAAACATGCCCGAAACCGCCCTCGTCCCCGATCTGATCGCCGGCGCGCAGGCAAGGATGACCGCGATGATCGATGCTTCGGCCCAAACCCCCTCCGCCCTGCGGGCACCTCCCCCAAAGGGGGAGGACCCTAGATCCTCCCCCTTTGGGGGAGGTGGCGGCGAAGCCGACGGAGGGGGCGGGGCCGCAACCGCCACCCTCGCCCACCTCCGCACCCAGGCCATCACCTGCACCCGCTGCCCGCTCTACGCCCCCGCGACGCAGACCGTCTTCGGCGAAGGCCCCGCCGATGCCCGCCTGATGTTCGTTGGCGAACAGCCCGGCGATATGGAGGATCTCGCGGGCCGGCCGTTCGTCGGCCCCGCCGGCCAGGTCTTCGATCGCGCGCTTGCCGAGGCGGGAATCGATCGCGCCCGCGCCTACGTCACCAACGCGGTCAAGCACTTCAAGTTCGAGCCGCGCGGCAAACGCCGCATCCACGCCAAGCCCGCCACGCCCGAGATCGATGCCTGCCGCTGGTGGCTCGACCGCGAGCGCGACGCGCTAAGACCGCTCGTCACCGTCGCCCTCGGTGCCACCGCCGCACGTGCGCTCACCGGCCGAACGCTCACCATATCGCGCGAACGCGGCCGCGCGCTGACCTTGCCCGATGGCAGCGAGGCATGGATCACCGTCCACCCCAGTTTCCTGCTGCGCATCGAGGACAAGGCGGCGGCCGCCGAAGAATATGCGCGCTTCGTCGCCGATCTGAGCGCGATCCGTGCGCGGCTCGACGCGTTTTCGTCTCAGTAAATCCCGCCCTCGTTTTCCAGAAAATCGGTATCGGTGCGCACCGCCCGCGGACCCCCGATGCTCGTGTCCGCCCTCACCACCCGCCTGGGCTCGCTCTCGGGCTTGAACGCCTCCCAGATCGTCGCCGCCTTGGGTTCGTTCCCCGGCCAAGTCCCATAAACCCGTTTGCCCGATCGCCGGTCGATCCGCACCAGGCGCATCCCCTCGGGCGCCAGAAACGGCGTCTTCGGAGCATCCGCCAGCACCACCTTCGCAAAATCCTTGAACACCGGTGCCGCGATCCGCCCGCCCTGCGCAGCGCCCCCCAGACTACGTGGGCGGTCATAACCCAGATACACGCCCGCCACGAGATCGGCAGTGCCGCCCACAAACCACACGTTCGTCGGCCCGTTGGTGGTTCCCGTCTTGCCGAACAGCGGCCGATCCAGATCGTAGAGCACGGTCGCGGTGCCGCGCTGGATCACGCCCTCCAGGATATGCACCATCTGGTACGCGCTCTGCGCGCCGATGGCCTGCACCGGCTTGCCCACCGGCCGCGGCATCGCCTCGCCCAGCCAGTCCTCCGCCCGACAGCCATCGCACGCACGCGGATCGGATCGGTAGATCACTTTCCCGTGCCGGTCCTGCACCTCGTCCACCAGGATCGGCTCGCGCTTCTGCCCGTTGGACGCGAGGATCGCGTACGCATTCACCAGCCGCTCCACCGTCGTCTCACCCGCGCCCAGCGCCACCGCGAGCACGGGCTGGTAGCTGCCCACGCCCAAGGCCTTCGCATTGGCCACCACCTTGTCCATGCCGATCCGGCTCGCGGCGCGCACCGTCATCAGGTTGCGCGATTGCTCGACGCCCCAGCGCATCGTCTGTGGCCCGGCATAGCCGCCGGCGAAATTCTTGAAGCATTTCTGCCCCAGTGCACGCGTCTGGAAAACACAGAAGGGCGCGTCGTTGATGATCGATGCAGGCGTCATGCCGTTTTCGAGCGCAGCCGAATAGACGATCGGCTTAAAGGCCGATCCTGGCTGCCGCAGGGCCTGCGTGGCGCGGTTGAACTGCTGGCGGCGCGCGTCGAAGCCGCCCACCATCGCCAGGATGCGCCCGGTATGCGGGTCTTCCACCACCATGCCACCCGAGACGAGCGGGAGCTGACGCAGCGAATATTCGTCGCCCGCCACCTTCTTCACGGGGATCACATCGCCCGGTGCCAGAGTTGCGTACGCCGGTCGCCCGACACGCCGGTCGGGAAAATTGGCGTTCCCCGGCGATAGCCGTCCCTGCGATCCATCCTCGAAGCCCAGCCGCAGCGCCCCGCTCTCGCGCGCAAGCACCACGGCGGCACGCCAGTCCGCATAGCCCACCGGCAGGTTGAGCGCGCGCAGCCGCCCGGGCCACCCCTGCCCCACCGCCATCTTGTCAGTCGCCCCGCGCCAACCATGCGGCCGGTCGAAGCGCACCAGGCCATCGCGCAGCGCCTGCTCGGCCGCCGCCTGGATTTGCGGATCGATGGTCGTGCGCACCCAGAGCCCACCGCCGTAGACGCTGTGCGGACCTTTGTCGGGCGTCTCCCCATAGCGCGCGAGCAGCCAGCGGCGCACTTCCTCCGCGAAATAATCGCCTGCCCGGCTCACCACCTCGATGTGCTGCGCAATCGTGCCAAGCGGCGCGGCGCTCGCGGCCGCCGCCTCGCCCTGCGCGATATAACCGTTCTCGGTCATGCGCTGGAGCACATACTCGCGCCGCTCGATCGCGCGATCCGCGAAACGTTCGGGCGCGTAGTTGGCCGGAGCCTTCAGCAGCACCGCCAGATACGCCATTTCGGGCAGCCCGATCGCATCGACCGATTTGCCGAAATACGCTTGGGCGGCCGCCTCGACCCCATAAGCGTTGCGGCCGAGGAAGACCTGGTTCAGATAAAGCTCGATGATCTCGCGCTTGGAAAATGTCGCCTCAATCCGCCGTGCGAGGATCGCCTCGCGCACCTTGCGCCCGAGCGAGACCTCGTTGCCGACGATCAGGTTCTTGGCGAGTTGCTGCGTGATCGTCGACGCGCCGACCGGCCGCTTGCCGCTGCCATAATTCTGCGCGTTCGTCGCGGCCGCGCGCACGATGCCGACAAGATCGACCCCGCCGTGCGTGAAAAAATCCTTGTCTTCCGCCGAGATCACCGCCTGGACGAGCCGGGGCGGGATTTCCGCATACGGCCGGAAGATGCGCCGCTCGCGCGCGAAGGTGCGCCACGGCGCGCCGCTGCCGTCGCGCAGGTGGGTAGGGAGCGGCGGCTCGTAGTAGTTGAGCGCGTCCGCTGAAGGAAGATCGCGCGAGAACCAATAATAGCCGCCGACTGCGGCTGCTGCCCCGAGAAGTCCGAGGCCGACAAGCCACAGGACGGTGCGCGACAACCAGCGCGGGAAACGTCGGCGCATTGGAGCTTCGGCGGTGGTCACGGCCCCCGGCTACCGTGTGCCGCCCCTCCCCTCAAGCCCGCCGCCGCCACCGGCAACCAGACGGGGTGCGAAATAGCCCTCCACCGCCGCACGCACGCCGCGCGCGATGGCGCGCTGTCCCTCGGGCGAGAAAAGGAAGCGGGCGTCCTCCTCGTTCGTGATGTAGCCGGTTTCGAGCAGGGCGGCGGGCATGTCGGCGGTCTTCAGCACGCGGAAGCCGGCAAATCGGTGGTAATTGCCCGTGAACAGCACCTCGGTTGGCATCGCGCGCTGGAGCGTCTCGGCGAATTTGGCCGAGCCGTTCATCGCGCTGCGCCGTGTGAGATCATACAGGATCGTCGCCACTTCGGGTGCCTCTCTTCCGAGATCGCTCCCGGCGAGAGCGTCCGAGCGATTCTCGCGAGCGGCGAGGCGGGCGGCCATTTTGTCCGACGCGATGTCGGAGAGCGTGTACACGGTCGCGCCGCGCACTTCCGG
>JBBQJX010000193.1:0-4458 GCA_038326295.1 Sphingomonadales bacterium | reverse complement strand
CCATTTGTTCAACCTGCTCGGCGCGCGCGGGGTGATCTCGGTGGCGGAGCGTGCGGCGTATATCGGACGCGTGCGCGGCCTTGCGGTGGGCGCGTGCGGGGCGTGGATGGAGACGAACGGGTGGGCTTGATCCGCGTTCGCCGGAGCGAAGTCCGTGAAAGCCACGGTGGGCGTGCGAAACTGTGGCCTTTGCCGGGGGGTCGAGCTGGCGGATTTGCGCGGTTTGGCAGCGCGAAGTGCACGAAGGTCGCGAAAGTCGCGTTGAATCGCGTTTTCACGGCGCAATGGGCTGTGCGCGGCGGCGGCGCGGCAGCGATCGGGGGCGTGGCGGGCGATCATCGAGGCCCACGCTATGCGCCTCGATCCTACAAAGCGAGGCCCTGGTAAATGGCCGATTTCCTGCTCGAACTGCGGACCGAGGAAATCCCTGCGCGCATGCAGGCGAAGGCGGCGGACGATCTGGCGCGGCTGTTCGGCGAGGCGATGGCGGCGCGCGGGCTGGCGGTGAGCGCGCAGGTGCACGTGACGCCGCGGCGGCTCGCGCTGATTGCCTGCGGGCTGCCCGGCGCGACCGCGCCGACGCGCGAGGAGCGGCGCGGGCCGCGCGCGGATGCGCCCGAGGCGGCGGTGGCGGGATTCCTGAAGTCCACAGGCGTGGCGCGCGACGCGCTCGTGGCGCGCGACGATCCCAAAGGGCGCTTCTGGTACGCCGCGATCGAGACCCCCGGCCGCGCGATTGCCGACGTGCTGGCAGACGCGGTTCCCGAGGCGGTGGGCAAGCTCGCCTGGCCCAAATCGATGCGCTGGGGCGCGGCGTCGGCATCGATGGACAGCCCGCGATGGGTGCGGCCGCTCTCGGGCGTGGTCGCGCTGCTCGACGACATGATCGTACCGATGACGATCCTCGGCATCGAGGCGGGCCGGACGACGCGCGGACACCGTTTCATGTCCCACGAACCCTTGGCGATCGCGAACGCGCACGCCTATGCGGCGCAGCTGCGCGACATGCACGTGATCCTCGACGCCGCCGAGCGCCGCCGGATTATCGCGGACGGCGCGCGGGCGTGCGCGGCGGCGGCGGGGCTGGTGCTGATCGAGGATGCGGGGCTGGTCGCGGAGAATGCCGGGCTGACCGAATGGCCGATGCCGCTGCTGGGCCGCTTCGATCCGGCGTTTCTGGAGGTGCCGCGCGAGGTGATCCAGCTGACGATGCGGGTGAACCAGAAATATTTCGCGTGCGTGGATGCGGAGGGCGCGCTGGCGCCGGCGTTCGTGTGCGTGGCCAATATCGCAGCCGCCGATGGCGGGGCGGGGATTATCGAGGGCAACCGGCGCGTGCTGGCGGCGCGGCTGAGCGATGCGCGCTTTTTCTGGGAGCAGGACAAGGCGAAGCGTCTGGAGGATTACCTGCCCGGGCTGGAACGCATCGTGTTCCACGAGAAGCTGGGCACGATGCGAGACAAGGCCGAGCGCGTGGCGCGGCTGGCGCGGTGGCTGGTGGAGAGCGGGGCGGTCGGCGCGCTCCCTCTCCCTGCGCCTTTGGCGCTGTCCCTCCCCCCTCTAGGGGGAGGGGGGTTTTCGGGCGTTCATCCTCCCTCCCCCTACAGGGGGGAGGGAAATGCGACCGTAGGGAGCGAGGGAGAGGGGTTGGCCGATCTGGCCGCGCGCGCCGGGCGGCTGGCGAAGGCCGATCTGGTGACCGCGATGGTGGGCGAGTTTCCCGAGCTGCAGGGGGTGATGGGTGGGCATTATGCGCTGGCGGCGGGCGAGGATGCGCGCGTGGCGGCGGCGGTGCGCGACCATTACCGGCCGGTGGGGCCGAGCGACGCGGTGCCGAGTGAACCGGTGAGCGTGGCGGTGGCGCTGGCGGACAAGCTGGATACGTTGATGGCCCTCTTTGCCGTAGGCGAAGCGCCGACGGGCTCCCGAGATCCTTTTGCCCTTCGTAGGGCGGCGCTCGGCATAATTCGGTTAATCCTGGACAACCGTATTCGCTGGAACCTGACGCGGCTCAATCTTCAGGTGGTTAGTTCAGTACTTTCAGCGATTTATCATTACGATCCGCTTGGTGTTAGTACTGATTTTAGGCCTTCCATTGTAGACGATTATCTACTTGAGCGTCTGCAAGTTCAGCAGCGTGACCATGGCATCAGTCACGATGTCATCGCTGCGGTCGCGCATGGAGCTGATCCAGATTTGGTTGGCCTTGTGAACTTATCGCGAACGCTCCAAGCTTTTGTTGGCACCGACGACGGGGCAAACCTGCTCGCCGCCTACAAGCGCGCTGCCAACATCCTTGCCATCGAGGCGAAGCGCGATGGGGTGGAGAGATTTGGCGTTCCCTCTCCCTCGCTCGGCTTACGCCTCGCATTTCCCTCCCCCCTGTCGGGGGAGGGGGGACTTCGCGACACGGCCACCCTCCCCCAATCGGGGGGAGGGACAGCGGCGCAGCCGCAGGGAGAGGGTTCGGGGACCGCAGGGCAGGCGCTCGCCGCAGCCCTCGACGCCGCCGCCGCCGATGCCGCTGCCGCCGTCGCCGCCGAGGACTTCACTGCCGCCATGGCCGCACTCGCGCAGCTCCGCGCGCCGATCGATGCGTTCTTCACGGCGACGATGGTGAACGATCCCGATCGCGCGATCCGCCTTGCCAACCTCGCGCTGTTGCAGCGTTTCGTGGACGCGGTGCACAGCGTGGCGGACTTCAGCCGGATCGAGGGGTAGGCCGCACATGGATTGGGTTCACAATTTCGGCGGCGGCCGCGCGGACGGCGACTCGTCGCTGCGCGATCTGCTCGGCGGCAAGGGGGCGAACCTCGCGGAGATGGCGAACATTGGCCTGCCGGTGCCGCCGGGATTCACCATTCCCACATCGGTGTGCACCCACTTCTACGCCAATGGGCAGACCTATCCCGCCAGTCTCGCCGCCGAGGTTGCGGCGGGGATCGCGCATATCGAAGCGCTGACGGGCAACCGCTTCGGCGATCCCGAACGGCCGCAGCTGCTCAGCATCCGCTCGGGCGCGCGCGTTTCGATGCCGGGCATGATGGATACCGTCCTCAATCTGGGCCTGAACGACATCACCGTCGAAGGCCTCGCGCGCGCGTCCGGCGATGCGCGCTTCGCATGGGACAGCTATCGGCGTTTCATCCAGATGTATGCGGACGTGGTGCTGGGGCTGGATCATTATGCGTTCGAGGAAGCGCTCGAACTGCTGAAGGAGGATAAGGGGGTTACGCTCGATACCGAGCTCGACGCGGACGATCTGCGCGCGCTGGTGGGGCAGTATAAGGCCAAGGTGGAAGCGGGGCTGGGCAAGCCCTTCCCGCAGAATGTGCAGGACCAGTTGTGGGGCGCGGTGGGCGCGGTGTTCGGATCGTGGCAGTCCGAGCGCGCGCGCGTGTACCGGCGGCTGAACGCGATCCCCGAGGCGTGGGGCACGGCGGTGACGGTGCAGGCGATGGTGTTCGGCAATATGGGGGATACGTCGGCCACCGGCGTCGCGTTCACGCGCGATCCGGCGACGGGCGAGCGCGCGATCTACGGCGAATATCTGCTGAACGCGCAGGGCGAGGACGTGGTCGCGGGCATCCGAACGCCGCAGTATCTGACGCGCGCGGCGCGCGAGCGGGCGGGGGCGAAGGCGGTTTCGCTGGAGGAGGCGCTGCCGGACACGTTCGGCGAACTGGTGAGCGTGTTCGATCTGCTCGATCGCCATTACCGCGACATGCAGGACATCGAGTTCACGGTCGAACGCGGCAAGCTGTGGATGCTGCAGACGAGGAGCGGCAAGCGCACCGCGCGCGCATCGATCCGTGTGGCGGTCGAGATGGCGCAGGAGGGGCTGATCAGCGAGGGCGAGGCGATCGCGCGCGTTGAGCCCGGAGCGCTCGATCAGCTGCTCCATCCCACTTTGGACCCCAAGGCCCCGCGCGAGGTGCTGACGCGCGGGCTGCCGGCGTCGCCGGGTGCGGCTTCGGGCGCGATCGTGCTGGATGCGGCCACCGCCGAGCGGCGCGCCGAGCATGGCGAAGCGGTGATCCTGGTGCGCACCGAGACCTCACCCGAGGATATTGCGGGGATGCACGCGGCGGCGGGGATATTGACCGCGCGCGGCGGGATGACGAGCCATGCCGCGGTGGTGGCGCGCGGCATGGGGCGGCCGTGCGTGAGCGGGGCGGGTTCGATCTCGGTCGATATGGCGGCTCGCGTGGTGCGAATCGGGCGGCGCGTGCTGGCCGAGGGCGAGACGATCACGATCGACGGGGCGTCGGGTGAGGTGATGCTGGGGCGCGTTCCCACGGTCGAACCCGAACTCGCGGGCGATTTCGCGACGCTGATGGAATGGGCGGATCGGCACCGGCGGATGCGCGTGCGCGCCAATGCCGAGACGCCCGAGGATTGCCGGGTGGCACGCGGCTTCGGGGCGGAGGGAATCGGGCTGTGCCGGACCGAGCACAT
>JBBQJX010000192.1:0-4469 GCA_038326295.1 Sphingomonadales bacterium | reverse complement strand
CCCCCGCCAGAACGACCAGATCGGGCCGGAGCGCGGTCACCGCCTTGCAGATTCTGGCGAGACGTGCGGGCGGCATGTCCGGCAAAACCACATGCGTATCCGAGACGAGCGCGATGGTCAGCGGCGGCGCGCCGCACCCGGGCCCATCCACGGAATAACGCACGACCCGCGGATCGCTCGTCGCCTCCCAATAGCCATAGCCAATGAGCAGGCCGACCAACGCCGCGAACGCAGCGACCGCCCGGCCCAGCCAACGCCACACAGGCCTAGCCCCAGACCTCGCCGAACGCGCGCGCGAAATTGGCCCCCAGCAGCCTTTCCACCTTCGCCGCGCCATGCCCGCGCGCGAGCAGATCGTCCGCCAGCCGCTCGAAGCGGCGCGGCGTGTTATACTCGGGCACGTACAGATAAACGTCGTCCTGCTCGCCCGGTGCCGCGATCCCCGCCTTGTGTCGCGCGGCATTCGTCTCGGCGAACCGCTTCTTCATCTTCTCGTCCACGTGCAGCCCGGTGATCTGTCCATCGGTGCCGAGCCCCACATGGTCCTCGCCTGCCACCTTCCACGCATGTTCGATATGCGCGATCAGATCGGCCGCATGCGGCTGGCCTGAATTGCGCAGGAACGGCATGAAATAGATGCCCACCGTCCCGCCCTTGTCCGCCACCGCGCGCAACACCGCGTCGTGCGTGTTGCGCGGATGATCGTTGATCGCTCGGCAGCCGGTGTGGGTGATGACCGGCGGACGGGTGGAAGCCGCCACCGCTTCGGCCTGCGTGCGCGCACCCGCATGGCTCATATCCACCACGATGCGCTGTTTGTTAAGTTCGGCAACCAGTTCGAGGCCCAGTTTCGACAGGCCAGCATTCCCCGGTTCGAGGCAGCCATCCCCCATCAGGTTGCGGCGATTGTAGCACGGCTGCACGATCCGCACGCCGAACTCGGCAAAGGTGGCGAGCCGATCGAGATCGGTGCCGAGCGGCGTGGTGTCCTGAAAGCCGTAGATCAGCCCGAGCCTGCCGCTGCTCTTGGCCGCACGCAGGTCCGCGCCGCGCCGGATTTGCATCAGAGTTTCGGGATGCGTGGCAATCCCGTCGTTCAGATCGGCGATCTGACGAACCGTCGTCTCGAACGCGTCCGCCACATTGCCAACCTGACTGACGGTGACGTTGCACGCAGTCAGCCCCGAAGCCCGAACGTCGGCCAGATTGCCCGCAGTCAGCCCCTCCACCCCATCGGGAAACACCGGATCGTACCCCCCCGGCCCACCCAGCGCGTCAATCACCATCGCGCGTGCGTAGAAATTGGCGGCGCGGGGCTGCGCCGCGCGCACTGGAAGGGCGGATAGCGCGGCGGTCGCGGCGGCGCTGGCGATGACGGTACGGCGGGAGAGGATCGTTGCGGTCATGCAGCCGCGCCTAGCCCGCCACGCGCCCGCTGTCACCCGCTCAGGCGGCCGCCTTCATCTCGCCGCCGTGGAACGTCGCCCCACGCGCCGCCATATCGCGCAACAGTTTCGGCGCGGCGAACCTTGGCCCATGCTTAGCCGCCAGCGCGTCGAGCGTATCCGCCACTGCGCCCGCGCCCAGCGTATCGACCAGGCTGAACGGACCGCCGGTGAACGGCGCAAAGCCCCAGCCGAAGATCGCGCCCAGATCGCCGTCGGCGGCCGTCACCAGCACGCCCTCGTCCATGCAGCGCACGCACTCGGCCACCTGCCGATACAGCAGCCGGTCCATGACCTCGCGCGGCGTGGGCTGGTGGGCGGCCACGGGAAATTCGCGCCCCAGATCGGGCCACAGCGATTTCTTCGCGCCCTTCTCGGCGGGGTAATCGTAAAACCCCCGGCTGTTCTTGCGGCCCTTGCGATCGAGTTCCAGCATCCGGTCCACCACCCGGTCCGATCCCGTCGGCGTGTACGCGTCGCCCATCTCCGAGATCATCGAGGCCTTGATCCGCCCCATGAGGTCGATCGCCACCTCGTCACCCACCGCGAGCGGACCGACGGGCATCCCCACCTGCCGCCCGCAATTCTCGATCAGCGCGGGCTTGATCCCCTCCCCCACCATCGTTGCGCCCTCGTCAACATATGTCGCAAAGCAGCGCGAGGTGTAGAAGCCACGCGAATCGTTGACCACGATCGGCGTCTTCCCGATCTGGCGCACATAATCGAGCGCCTTGGCGATCACCGCAGGCCCGGTGTGCTTGCCGACGATAATCTCCACCAGCTGCATCTTCTCCACCGGCGAGAAGAAGTGGATACCGATGAAGTTTTCGGGCTTGGGCCAATTGGCCTGCAACCCGGTGATCGGCAGCGTCGATGTGTTGGATCCATACAGTACGTCCGGCCCCACCGCCGCCGCGATCTTCGCGGACACGTCCTTCTTGAGCGCGGGGTCCTCGAAAACCGCTTCGATGATCAGATCGACACCCGCAAGATCGTCATAAGACGCGGTCGGGAGGATACGCCCCAGCACCTGCGCCATCTTGTCGGGCGCAGTCCGCCGCTTCTCCAGCCGCTCCTGTGTGTACGCCTTGCCCTTGTCCGCCGCCGCCTGATCACGGTCGAGCAGCGCCACCTCGATCCCCGCCTGCGCGCTCACCATCGCAATGCCCGCACCCATCAGGCCCGCGCCCACCATCGCGATCTTCGTGGTGGGCATCGGGGCCACATCGGCGGGCCGCCGCGCGCCCTTCTCGGCCGCCTGCTTGTTGATGAACAGCGTGCGGATCATCGCGCCCGATTGCGGGCTGAGGAACAGCTTGGTCATGTATTTGACCTCGACCGCCAATGCACGGTCGATCGGCAGCTGCGATCCCTCGTACACCGCCGAGAGGATCGCTTGCGGGGCATTGTAATTGTGCAACGTCTCCTTCTGCACCATCGCGTTCGCGCCCATGAAGGTCTGCACGAACCCAGGATTGAACATCCCCGTCCCGCCGGGGAATTTGAACCCCTTCACGTCCCAGGGTGCCACGCCCTTGCCCGGGTTCGCCACCACCCACGCGCGTGCGCGCGCCACGATCTCGTCCTTGGGTGCCACTTCCTGCACCACGCCCATCGCCAGCGCGTCCGCGCCGCTCATCGTCTTGCCCTGCAGCAGGAACGGCAGCGCGGGCTGGATGCCAGCCAGCCGTGGCAACCGCTGCGTCCCGCCCGCGCCCGGCAGCAGCCCCACCAGCACCTCGGGCAGGCCCATCTTCAACCGGGGATCGTCCGACACCACGCGGTAATGGCAGGCGAGCATCAGCTCGAACCCGCCGCCCATGTTGGTCCCGTTGACCGCGATCGCGATCGGCTTGCCCACCGTCTCCACCCGCCGCAGCAGCTTGGACAGCATCGCCACGCGCCCCGCCACGCGCGCCGCGCGGCTGAGCGAAGGATCGCCATCCTCGACCAGCGCCAGCATGTTCTTCAGGTCCGCCCCCCCCATGAACGCGCCCGGCTTGCCCGAGCAGATCACCGCGCCCTTAATCTCCGGCTCGCCCGCAATCCGATCGAGCGCCGCGCCCAGCTCGCTCATGAACGCAGGCGTGATGATATTCATCGATGCGCCCTGCACGTCGAGGGTGAGCAGCGCGACACCATCGTCGCCAAGCGTGAAGTGGATCGCGTCGGCCATGTTGTCTCCTTAGTTCCGTCAGACAGAAAGCTTAGATGCCCTTGAGCAGATACTTAGCGAAGAAAAACGATTGGATGAGAGCGACTGAAAAAAAGACGCCAACGGCAATATGCTCGCCCGGCAATGGAGCGCGTCTCGCGATCCCAAATGCCAAGTAGAGCCAGGCGGGTAGGCCCGCGAGGTACGTCACCCACTTAACCCAGCGCGGTAAAAGCTTCCAGACCAAGTCAGACCCGCTCAATAATCGTCGCCGTCCCCATCCCCGCCCCGATGCACAACGTCACCAGCGCCGTCCCCAGCCCCTGCCGCTCCATCTCGTCGATCACCGTGCTCACCAGCATCCCCCCGGTCGCCCCGATCGGGTGCCCGAATGCGATCGCGCCGCCGTTGACGTTGAGCTTGGCCGGATCGAGCTCCCAGGCCTGCTGAAACCGCAGCACCACGCTCGCAAACGCCTCGTTCAGCTCCCACAGATCGATGTCGGCGGGCGTCATCCCGGCGCGCTTCAACAACTTGGCGGTCACGAACTCGGGCCCCGTAAGCATGATCGTCGGCTCGGAGCCGATCGACGCCTGCGCCCGGATGCGCGCGCGGGGCCTGATGCCCAGCGTATCGCCCATCGACTTAGAGCCAATCAGCACCGCCGAAGCCCCATCCACGATCCCGCTCGAATTGCCTGCATGATGCACATGCACGATGCGCTCGAGCTCGGGATATTTCTGCAGCGCCACCGCATCGAACCCGGGCATTTCGCCAATCCCCTCGAAGCTCGGCTTCAAAGCGCCCAGGGACTGCATGTCGGTCGCGGGCCGCATATGCTCGTCCTGCGCGAGCAACGTCTCGCCCAG
>JBBQJX010000191.1:0-4487 GCA_038326295.1 Sphingomonadales bacterium | reverse complement strand
CTGACCTACGGCCGGTTCGATTATTCGGCGCTCGGCGATGGCGGCGGTCGGCTGGCATGGGACGGGCGGATCGAGGTGGGCGCGACGATCACCAATCGCGGCCGCCACGAGGCCGAGGAATTGGCGCAGCTCTATGTTCATGATCGCGCGGCGAGCGTTACCCAGCCGATCCGCCGCCTGATCGGCTTCCAGCGCGTCCTGCTCGCGCCGGGGAAAGCCGCGCCGGTCCGGTTCAGCATCACCCGCGCCGATCTGACGTTCACCGGCAGCGATCAGCGCCCCACCGCCGAGCCCGGCCTGTTCGATTTCTGGATCGCGCCCTCATCCAACAGCGGCCTCGCGGGACGCTTCGAGCTGCTGCGCGCCTAAGCGCCGCGCAATTCGGCGACGATGCGCGCGTGCGTGCCGCGCCGGAGCGGGTTCGCGGCCATACACGCCGCCGAGAGAACCAGCGCGACCCCGGGCAAGACCAGCAGGATCGCGCGCATGCCCGCCACCGTGGCGGACGTTTGGGCGGTGTTGGCGTGGTAGCCGATCGCGCCCAGACTCATGCCCAAAAGCCCGGTGGCGCCCGCAAGCGCGAGTTTCTGCAACAGCGCGGCAACGCCAAAACTGGTGCCCTCCATGCGCAGCCCGGTCGCGCGCTCGCCATATTCGATGGTATCGGGAAGCAGCGACCAGAACGCGAAGGTCAGCCCCACGAAGGCGACCTGCATCGCGCACAGGAATGCCTGTGCCGCGCGCGGGCCCCGGTTCGGCAGGGCCGCATAGACAAGGATCACCGCGAGCGCCAACGCGCAGGATCCGAGCCATACGTGGCGCGCGCCGACTGTCCGGCCGATCCGCATCCACGCCGGGATGGCGAGCCCGCCGACGATGCCGAGCAGCCCAAGCGCCTGTTGCCCTGCCGCCGCGTCACCCATGGCATATTTGAAATAGTAGAGCGTGATCTTGGTCGTCACCGTCATCGCCAGGATTGCCGCCGCCATCGCCGCGTTCAGCCACAGCAGCGCCGCGTTGCCGACAAGACTGCGCCACGCGGCGAGTACAAAGCCTGACGATCGTTCGCCAACGCGCGATGCCGGTTCCCGGACCGCGAGCGCGACCGGCAGCAGGATGGCGACCGCCACTGCCGCAAGCAGCACCGAGACCGCCAGAAATCCGCGCGCGCTGTCCGCGCGACCTGCGGCGACCTGCCCGATCGGCCCCGTCCCGAACGCGACCAGCGCGGCGGCGAGCGTGCCGAAGACCATGCGCAGACCCGCGATCGAGGCCCGTTCGCGGCTGTCCTGCGTGATGCGCGCCGTCAGCGCGGCGTAGGGCACGTTCGTGACCGCATAGAAGGTGCGGAACGCGATCTGGACCGCGAGAAGGACGGGGATGGAACGCCCGATCACCACCGGCGCGGCATACATGGCGACGAACGCGAGCCCGAGCGGCACCGCGCCAACGATCAGGCACCGCCGGTACGGCACGCCCGCTCCGCCCAGCCGATCGATGAGGCCGCCGACCGCGATGTCCGCGACCCCGTCCCACAGCGATCCCGCCACGTAAAGCAGCGCGGCGACTTCAACCGCGATGCCAAGGACATCGGTGTAGTAATACAGCAGGTAGATCGAGACGCTTTGCCAGAGCAGGTTGAACGCAAAGTCGCCGAACGCGAAACGCACCCGTGCCCAAAAGCTGAGCAGGGCAAGGCCGCGATATGGCGGGCCCGCCATCGCTGCGGCTTCGCAGTCACCCGGCGCGCCTTCACCGGTATACGACGGGCGTGGACGTTCCGCGCGGCTCAATTTCTTGCATCCCCCAACGATCCGAGGCTGGTAACGCTCAAACGTTCCATTCCCGAGCGGGGTGCCCCAGGATCATGCAAGGTCGGGGTAGAGGGGGCGAATCCCTTCACCCGCTCCAGTGTTTTCCGATCCCGAGAGCGGCCTGCCAGCGCAGTAAGGCGGTGCCGAAGCGTGCGCGGCCGCATACGTCGGCCGCGCGTCATCGACCGCTGACCAAGACCTCCCCGACAAGTTCTTCGCGAGAACGACACGCCGCCGATCGCATCGGCTGGTTGCGTGCCGCAGTGCTCGGCGCGAACGATGGGTTGCTTTCGACCGCGAGCATCATCGTCGGTATCGCCTCGGCGGGGAGCGATCGGCCGCATATCCTGCTGGCGGGCGTCGCCGCGCTCGTGGCGGGCGCGATGTCGATGGCGGCGGGCGAATATGTATCGGTCAGCAGCCAGGCGGATGCGGAAGGCGCCGATCTGGCGAAAGAGGCGGCCGAACTCAGCGCCGATGCGCATGCCGAACAGCGCGAGCTGGCGCAGATCTATGTCAAGCGCGGGCTCGATAGACTGCTCGCCATGCAGGTCGCGGCCGCGCTGATGGCGCACGATGCGCTTGGCGCGCACGCGCGCGACGAACTCGGCATTACCGAGATCACTGCCGCAAAGCCCGTGCAGGCGGCGCTCGCCTCGGCGGTCTCCTTCGCGCTCGGCGCGGCGATGCCGCTGCTCGCGGCCCTCCTCGCTCCCGCCGCGCTGGCGATCCCCTGCGTCGTTCTCGCCTCGCTCGTCGTGCTGGCGCTGCTCGGCGCGGTAGGCGCGCATCTGGGCGGCGCGCCAATCGCGCGCGCGGCGTTGCGGGTGCTCTTCTGGGGTGCGCTCGCGATGGGGGTTACCGCCGGCATAGGCCGGCTCGTGGGAACTCCCGTCTAGCTCCGGCAGCTGAACTGTGCCGGGGGCCGGAAGGCGCATTCGGCGCGCTGGCCGCCCCGGTTCACGCGGAAATCGAGCGCACCGCCGCCCGCCACGATCCCGCGACGCACGCCGTCCACGCTGCCGACCGGCCGTCCGCCGATCGCCTCGATCATATCGCCCGCATTCAGGAACCCATAGCGCTGCGCCGGTGCGCCCGGCGCCACCTGCGTCACCACCACGCCCGCATCGGGCAACCCGTTGCCCAGCTCCTGCGCCAGCGCGGGCGACAGGTTGGCGATCGTCACGCCCGCGAGGATGCTGTCCGCGCCCAATTGCGTCGCCTGGCGCGGCGGCGTTTCGGGCGGCACGCTCAGGCGCACGGGCACGTTCCTCGCCACCCGGTCGCGCACCACGGTCAGCCTTACGGTCCGCCCCGCCTGCTGGCTCGCGATGCGGTAGGCGAGCGCACCCGGATCGGGCACCTCCCTGCCGTCGATCGCATAGACGATATCGCCCACGCGCAGCCCTGCCTGCGACGCCGGAGAGCCCGGCGTGACCGTTTTCAGGATCACGCCGCTCGGCCGATCGAGCCCGGCGGCGGCGGCCACATCGGGCGTCACCGCGTCCCCGCTCGCGCCGATCCACGCGCGCACGAACCGCCCGCTCCCCGCCGCGCTCAGGAACTGGCGCACCATGTTCGCGGGGATGGCAAAGCCCACGCCCTGCGATCCGCCCGAACCAGAAAGGATGGACGTGTTGATCCCGATCACCTCGCCGATCGCGCTCACCAGCGCGCCGCCCGAATTGCCCGGATTGATCGCCGCATCGGTCTGCAGGAAAAAGCCGCTGTCGCTCACCCCCAGCCCGGTGCGCGCCGCCGCCGAGACGATACCCTGCGTCACCGTCTGCCCCACGCCGAACGGATCGCCGATCGCGAGCACCACGTCGCCCACCTCGGCCCGGTCTGAATCGCCCAGCGCGGCGGTGGGCAGGCGCGCACCTTTGGGATCGATACGCAGCGCTGCGAGGTCCGATTTCTCGTCGGCGAACACCAGTTTGGCCGGATATTCGCGCCGGTCGTTCAGCGCCACCAGGATCTCGTCCGCGCCCGCGATCACGTGGTTGTTGGTGACGATCAACCCGTCTGCGGCCACGATCACGCCCGATCCCAGGCTGCGTTCCACCCGCGCGCGCGGCACCTGGCCGTTGAACAGATAGCGGTAATAATCCGCCATCGTCGCGCGCGCCGCCACGCGCCGCGCGGTGTACACATTGACCACCGCCGGCGCGACACGCTTGACGATCGGCGCATAGCTCGCCGCAAGCGCCAGCCCGTTCGCGGGCGCCGCAGTGGCGCGTGCGTCCGGCCCCGCGGCTTGCGCGGCGACCTGCTCGGCGGACTGCGCGGCGGCGTGCCCGATCGTCGACGCCAGCCCGGCCACCAGCCCGCACACACCGCACAGCCACCGCCTCACGCGCGCCCCTCCCCCCGATCGCGCGCGAAGCCCACCAGCCCGGTCGCGCGCGCGCGCTTCAGCCGTTCGGCGGTCAGGATCGCGCGCACCTGGCCCAGGCACGCCTCCAGATCGTTGTTGACGAGCACATAGTCATATTCGCCCCAGTGGCTGATCTCGTCGGCGGCGCGCGCCATGCGCTCGGCGATCACCGCGTCGCTATCCGCCGCGCGCGCACGCAGCCGCCGTTCGAGCTCGGCCATCGAGGGCGGAAGGATGAACACCCGGACAAGATCATGCGGTGCGGACTGGCTGAGCTGCTGCGTTCCTTGCCAGTC
>JBBQJX010000190.1:0-4496 GCA_038326295.1 Sphingomonadales bacterium | reverse complement strand
ACCGCGCCGCACCGATCCCTTCACCTACCCCGATCCCGACGATCAGGACTGAGCGGCCCCCGGTTTTTGCGGATCGTCGTTCCCGGGCGCCTGACCCACCACCACACCCCCCACCGTCGGCTCTGCGCACCCCGTCGTCTCGGGAAAGGTGATCGCGCGGCCGGTCAGGCGTCGCACCGCGAAATAGGCGAAGGCCTGCGCTTCGAGCGCATCGCCGTTCCAGCCCACTGCCTCCACGGGCTGTACACGCAGCCCGGTCGCGGCGCGGATCGCCGCCATCAGCGTCGGGTTCAGCCGCCCGCCGCCGCACACCAGCAGGCGGCTGGGCGGCCTCGCGACATGGCGCAAGGCGCGCGCCACGGTTTGCGCCGTGAAGGCGGTCAGCGTCGCCGCGCCGTCCTCGGCCGAACGTCCCGCCACCGGCCTCGTCCCGAACGCCGCGCGGTCGAGCGACTTGGGCGGTGCGACGTCGAAATACGGGTGGTCCATCAGCGCCGCGAGCCCGCCTGCATCCACCCGTCCGCCCGCCGCCAACCGCCCGCCCTCGTCGCAGGCCGCTCCCGTGTGCGCGCGCACCCAGTCATCGATCAGCGCGTTCGCCGGGCCGGTATCGAAGGACACCCATTCGCCCAGTCCCGCTCCCAGCCACGTCAGATTGCCGACGCCGCCCAGGTTGAGCACGCCGACGGGCGCATCCCCCTCGCGCGCGCCATCGGCCAGGGCGCGGTGGAACACCGGCAGCAGCGGCGCGCCCTGTCCGCCCGCCGCCATGTCGGCGGCGCGGAAATCATACACCACCGGCAACCGCAGTCGCGCGGACAATCCCGGCCCATCGCCGATCTGCCACGTCCACCCCGCGTCCGGCCGGTGCACCAAGGTCTGCCCATGAAACCCCACGATCTCGGCGTGCGCCCCCGTTTGGGCCAGCAGCGCCTCGACGGCATCGCCATGCACCTCGGTCAGCTCGCGCTCGACCGTGCGCACCGCATCGGTGGACACCGGCCCGTCGACGCCGCGCGCATAGGCCATCGCGTCACGCAGCCTCCCGCGCAGCCCGGCCCCATAGGCGCGGAACACGAACCCCAGCGGGCGGATATGCGCGCCGCCGTCGGTCTCCAGCAGCGCCGCGTCCACCCCGTCCATCGAGGTGCCGCTCATCAACCCCACCGCCAGCCAGTTCCGCAACCGCCACGCTCCTGCTACGGCGCAATCCATGCGCTCCGAACTTTTAAACGTGCTCCAGGAGCGCGGCTACGTCCACCAGGCAACCGATCTCGATCGCCTCGACGCGCTTGCCGCCGCCGGGCCGATCACCGCGTACAGCGGCTTCGATCTGACCGCCGCCTCGCTGCACGTGGGCAACCTCGTCTCGATCATGCTGCTGCGGCGGCTGGAACAGACGGGCCACCGCGCGGTGGTGTTGCTCGGCGGCGGCACCAGCCAGGTCGGCGATCCGAGCGGCAAGGAGGAGGGCCGGCAGCTCCTCACGCCCGAAACCATCGCCGCCAACAAGGCCAGCATCGGCGCGACATTCGCGCGGTTCCTCGCTAACCCCATCACCGTCGACAACGCCGACTGGCTGAACGGCCTCGCCTACATCCCCTTCCTGCGCCAAATCGGCCGCCATTTCAGCGTCAACCGCATGCTCAGCTTCGATAGCGTGCGCCTGCGTCTCGACCGCGAACAGCCGCTCAGCTTCCTCGAATTCAACTACATGATCCTCCAGGCTTACGACTTTCTCGAGCTGTCGCGCCGCCACGGCGTCACGCTCCAGATGGGCGGATCGGACCAGTGGGGGAACATCGTCAACGGCACGGATCTCATCCGCCGGATCGACGGCAAGGAAGCGTTCGGCCTCACCACCCCGCTCATCACCACCGCCGACGGTGCCAAGATGGGCAAGACCGCCGCGGGCGCCATGTGGCTCTCGCCCGCGATGCTCGCGCCGTACGATTCCTGGCAATTCTGGCGCAACACTCACGATGCCGACGTCGGGCGCTTCCTCAAGCTGTTCACCGATCTGCCGCTGGACGAGATCGCACGCCTCGAAACGCTTAAGGGCGCGGAGATCAACGCTGCCAAGGCAGCGCTAGCCGATGCTGCGACCGCACTCGCGCACGGGGTCGAGGCCGCAAACGCCGCCGCCGAAACCGCGCGCACCACCTTCGACGCGGGCGGCGCGGGGGACGACCTGCCGCGCTTCGCCGTCGCCACGCCCGAAGTCGCGCTCGTCGATGCACTTGTCGGCCTCGGGTTCGCGGCGTCCAAGGGTGAGGCGCGCCGCCTGATTGCGGGCGGTGGCGCGCGCGTGGACGGGGAGGGGGCAAACGATGCGGCGGCGATGCTCTCGCTCGTCAGTGGACCGGTCCGCCTCAGCGCGGGCCGCAAGCGCCACGGCATCGTCGAGCGGAGCACCGCCTAGCCCTGTCGCCCCATCGGCGGCCGCCAGGTACGCGCGCGCGCCTCGCGATCGGCCGCATCCCCGGCACCCAGCGTCGGCCTAAGCGCGCGCGCCAGCGCCTGCGCCGCCACCCGCGCCGCGCCGTCGCCGCGCCGCGCCGCGATCAGGCTCCACTCATAGGCCTGGGCCCGGTTGCGCGATACGCCGCGGCCGTCCGCCAGCGCGCGTGCCAGCGCAACCTGCGCGGGCGGATAGCCACGCTGCGAAGCGCGCAGCCACCAGGCCACCGCCGTCGCCGGATCGGGGCTGCCAACGCGCCCCTCGGCGTACATCTGCCCCAGCATCGTCTCGGCAATTGCGCTGTCCGCCTGGGCCAGCACGCCGAACCCCGCCGCCGCCTCGTGGTCGCGGTGTGCCGAGTAATCGGTCATCGCCTGCGCGAGGCGGTCGGCGGGAGACGCGCCGAGCGCGAACAGCAGGAGAAGCGGCAGGCGAAAGCGCATCCGGCTCCCCTGCCACCGATCGCCGTTCCGCGCCACGCGGGGCGCGCGCGAGCGACTATCGGCTGTCTTCGCTCCGATTCGCCGCGAGCGCCAGCAGGGCACCTGCCGCGAACGCCAGCAGCACCGCGGCTTCGGGGTTTTCCTCTATCGCGTCGCCCGCACGGGCCGCGCCCGCGCGCGCCGCCTCGGACGCCGAGCGCGCCGCGTCACTTGCCCGGTCACGCGCCACGTCGAGCCCGGCCGCGATCCGGTCGCCCGCTTGCGCCGTCGTCGCGCTCACGAAGTCGCCCGCCTCGCTCAGCCGCGCGCGCGCCGTCTCGCGGGCATCGCCCACCGCCGCCGAAGCGCGTGCCGTCACGTCCGAGATCGCATCGCGCGCAGACGCGACCGCAATGCCCGCGCGATCGCGCGCGTCAGCGGCCGCATCGCGCACAGAAGCCGCACCCGCCTTCAATCGCGAGCCCCGGCCACCTGGCCGCAGGGTATCCGCCGCATAGCTGTCGCCTTCGCCATAGCCCGCATATTCATCAACCTCGAACGTCCGCGCCGCGACGGTGCCGCCACGCGCCACGCGCATTCCCGTCGTGGCCGCAATGCCGATCATCGCCGCCGCCGCGCCATAGGCGAGTGGGTTCGCCACGATCGAGCGCTCCACCTCGTCGAGCGCGTCGGCCGCGCGGTCGCGCACATCGATGAGCGCGCGCATCCCGTCGTCGCGCACTTCGAGGACCGCCTTTCTGCCCTCCGCGCGCGCTTCGCGAAGCAGCGTCTGCGGACTCAGCCGCTCGGACAACTGCTCCACCGCATCGAGGATGCGATCGCGCGCGGCCTGCGCCTCATGCTCGAAATGGGAGACGTCGCTCACGATACCGCTTCCTTCACCGTCGAGACGTCGGTCCTGACCGATCGGATCGCGCGCTTGGGCATCAGGCTGATCCTGTCGAAGCCACTCAGGCCGGACATCAAAAGGATCACCGCTACGATGCCGACAGCTGCCGCCACGATCAGCGCCGCCCAGCCCGCGCCCACATAGGGCGTGAGGAAGGCGACGAACGCGCCCATCAGCGTGAACAGGGCGGCGATACCGAGCAGTGCTGCAATGACGATCGTCGCCAGCGGCCGAACCAGCGACTGGACATTGTGCGCGAGCTCGGCGCGCGCCAGCGCTACTTCGCTGCGCGCCAGCGTGCCCGCGTCATCCGCGATCTGACGGAACAGCGCGGAAATGGGAGGCCTTGGATCGGCCTCCCGGTCGCGAACGGGGTCGGTTGCAAGCATCAGGCGTAACGGTCGTCGTCATAGTTTCCGGCCGACCGCGTACTGCCGCCGCTGAGCAGCTGCGTCAGCGCGAAACCCGCCGCGACCGCGATGCCGATCGCGATCGCAGGGTTGCGGCGCACATAACCCGAAACCTCGGTCACGAGCTGATCGACATCCTTGTTGCGCAGCGTGCCCGCGAAATTCTCGAGCGCATCGGCTGCCTGATTGGCATATTTGCCCACCGGCGCGATCGTCTGGTTCTGGCTCAGCGATCCTGCGGCCTGCCGCAGGTTGCCCGCCACATCATGGATCGTATCGGCAGCGCGCGCCTT
>JBBQJX010000189.1:0-4514 GCA_038326295.1 Sphingomonadales bacterium | reverse complement strand
CTGATGATCTACGCGCTCGCGCACGCCATGCACTTTGCGGGCGTGTTCAACCTGTTCCGCTACATCACCTTTCGCACCGGTGCGGCCGCGATGACCACGCTCGTCATCATGCTGTTGCTGATGCCGCGCCTGATCGCGTGGCTCAAGCTCAAGCAGGGCAAGGGTCAGCCGATCCGCAGCGACGGACCCGCGAGCCATCTGGTCGCGAAGAAGGGTACGCCCACCATGGGGGGGCTGGGCATGCTCATCGCCGTCACGATCTCCACATTTCTGTGGATGGAATTCACGAATATCTTCGTCTGGGCGTGCCTTGGGGTAATGTTGGGCTTCGGAGCGATCGGTTTCATCGACGATTATGCCAAGGTTACTAAACAATCCCATCGCGGCCTTTCGGCTCGCGCACGCCTTCTGGCCGAGTTCGCTATCGCGGGGACGGCCGCCGCGCTCATCGCGTCGCACAACGGCCACACGCTGTTCGTCCCCTTCCTCAAGGACGCCGGCCTGCATCTCGGCTGGTTCTACCTCGCATTCGCCGCCATCGTGGTGGTGGGGGCGGGCAACGCGGTGAATTTGACCGACGGTCTCGACGGCCTGGCCACGATGCCCGTCATCATCTGCGCGCTGGCCTTCGGGGTGATCGCGTATCTGGTGGGCAACATCAAGTTCGCGGACTATCTGGGCGTGCATTACGTCGCGGGGGCGGGCGATCTGCTGGTCTTCTGCGGCGCGCTGATCGGTGCAGGACTGGGCTTCCTTTGGTTCAACGCGCCCCCGGCGGCAGTCTTCATGGGCGATACTGGCAGCCTGGCGCTCGGTGGCGCGATCGGCGCCATCGCCGTCGTCACCAATCACGAACTCGTGCTGCTGATCATCGGCGGATTGTTCGTGGCCGAAGCGCTGTCGGTCATCATTCAGGTTCTGTACTTCAAGCGCACCGGCAAGCGCTTCTTCCGGATGGCGCCCATCCATCATCATTTCGAAGCCCTGGGATGGCCCGAGCCCACGATCGTCATCCGCTTCTGGATCATTTCGCTCGTTCTCGCGCTGGCCGGGCTGGCGACGCTCAAGCTCCGGTGATCACCGCACGCGCCTTTGCGGGGAAGCGCTACGGCGTCTTCGGGCTGGCGCGCACCGGCCGCTCGGTGCTCGCCGCGCTCGCCGCGAGCGGGGCCGAGGTCTGGGCATGGGACGACAGCGCCCCGGCGCGCGAGGGTGTCATCGGGCTGGTCGATCTCAACACCGCCGATCTCGCGGGGCTCGATGCACTGGTGGTCTCGCCCGGCGTGCCCCTCAATGGCCACCCCTTGGCCGCGCGCGCCCGCGCCGCGAACGTGCCGATAATCGGTGACATCGAGCTGTTCGCGCTAGCCCGACCCGAATTGCCGCCCCACCACGTGGTCGGCATCACCGGCACCAACGGCAAATCGACCACGGCGGCGCTGCTGCACCACATCGTGCAGGCCAGCGGCCGCCCCGCGCTGCTTGGCGGCAATATCGGCGCGCCGATCCTCGGGGTAGACGCGCTCTCCGAGGGCGGCGTCTACGTGCTCGAACTCTCCAGTTTCCAGCTCGATCTCACCTTCACGCTGGCCTGCGACGTCGCCATTCTCCTCAACATCACCCTCGATCACCTCGATCGCTACGAGGGCATGTCAGAGTACGCCGCGTCCAAGGCGCGTCTGTTCGCAATGCAAGCGGGCGGCGTTGCGGTCATTGCGGTGGATGACGACTTCACGCGGGCAGTGGCTGCCGACCTCTCATCCTCCCACCTTGGGGGAGGTGCCCGAAGGGCGGAGGGGGTCGGGCCGGGCACCGTCGTCGGCGTTTCGAACACCCAAACCTCGCCGCAGGGCGTCGCGGTCGTGTCGGGCACCGCCTTTGTCGCTGCCGCCGCGTGGGGCGCGCAATCGGCGTGGTCATCGCTCCCCGGTCCCGCCAACGCGAAGAACGCCGCCGCCGCGATCGCCGCGGCACGCGCGCTCGGCATTTCGGACGATGCGATCCGCACCGGCCTCGAAACCTATCCCGGGCTCGCGCACCGTATGGAGATCGTCGCCATCAAACAGGACGTTCGTTTCGTCAACGACAGCAAAGCCACCAACCCGACGTCGGTGGCACCCGCGTTGCAGGCCTACCCGTCGGTTCACTGGATCGCGGGCGGGCAGGCGAAGACCGAGGAGCTGGACGCGCTTCTGCCGCATCTGGGCCACGTCCGCGCCGCGTATCTGATCGGTGAGGCGGCACCATTGTTCGACCGCTTGCTCGCACCGCACATTGCCGTCCATCAATCGCGCACGCTCACCAACGCCGTCCAACAGGCCGCCGCCTCCGCGCAGCCCGGCGATACCGTCCTGCTCTCGCCGGCCTGCGCCAGCTACGATCAGTTCGCCAATTACGAAGCCCGCGGCGATGCCTTCCGTGCGCTGGTCGAGGCGCTGCCCGCATGAACGCCCGCGCGCTCTCGCGGTCGGACCGCTCCACCATCGGCACGTGGTTCTGGACGATCGATCATGTCCTGCTTGCGCTCGTCCTCGTCCTGATCGGGGTCGGCCTGATCGCGGTCGCCGCTGCGTCGCCCGCCGCCGCGCACCGGCTCTCCGGCCCCGGCCACCACTACGCCCCGCTCTATTTCTTCTGGCGCCAGCTGATGTGGGTCGCGGTCGGGCTGCCCGTCCTCGTCGCCACCTCGCTGCTCACGCCTGCGCAGGTGCGCCGGATCGGCCTCATCGGCTCGTTCGCGGGCGTCGTCGCGCTGATGCTCGTCCTCGTGCTCGGTCACACGGTCCACGGGGGGCAGCGCTGGCTGGTTCTCGGTCCCGTGCAGATCCAGCCATCCGAATTCCTCAAGCCGCTTTTCATCGTCGCCACCGCCGCGCTGCTCGCGCTCCGGTTCGAGGACGATCGCCTCCCCGCGTTGACGCTGAGCTTCGCCAGCCTCGCAAGCGTGGTCGCGCTGCTGGTCGCGCAGCCCGATATGGGCCAGACCATCCTCTTCTGCGCGGTTTGGCTCGTCATGGCGTTCATGGCGGGCATGCGGATCGAGGTCGCCGCGCTCGGCGTCGCGGGCGGCGCCGCAGGGCTCGGCCTCGCCTACGCAATGGGCGGTCACGTGCGCACGCGCATCGATGGCTTCCTGCACGGCACCGGCGATCACTACCAGGTGCAGAACGCGCTCGATTGCTTCCGCGCCGGCGGCCTGTTCGGCGTCGGTCCGGGGGAGGGGCTCATGAAGATGCGCCTGCCCGAAGCGCAGACCGATTACATCTTCGCGGTCATCGGCGAAGAATTCGGCGCGATCGCCTGCATCGCGGTCGCGCTCCTTTTTGCCGCCGTCGTCGTGCGCGCGCTGACGCGGCTGATGGATGAGGACGAACCGTTCGTCCTGCTCGCCGCCGCCGGGCTGACCACGCAATTCGGGTTGCAGGCGGCGATCAACATGGGCGTCAACCTGCGGCTGTTGCCGTCCAAGGGCATGACGCTGCCCTTCATCAGCCACGGCGGCTCCTCCTTCGTCGCCTTGTGCATGGGGATGGGGCTGCTGCTCGCGCTGCTGCGGCGCAACCCCTACGCCAAGGCCAGCCCCTACAAATGGGCGACCGCATGACCGCGCGCCCGATCGTGCTCGCGGCAGGTGGCACCGGCGGCCACATGGTCCCCGCCTCGGTGTTGGCCGACGAGCTGGCCCGGCGGGGGCGTCGGGTGGTGCTGTTCAGCGACGATCGCGGCCTCCGGCTTCCGGGGCTGTTCGCGGGCGTGGAGACGCACCGCCTCGCCAGCGGCTCGCCATCGCGCGGAGGGGCGTCGGCGCTGCCCGCCACCGCGCTGGGCATCGCGCGCGGCGTCCTCAAGGCGAGCGCGCTGCTGCGGCGCTTGAAGGCGAGTGTGGTGGTCGGCTTCGGCGGCTATCCCTCGCTCCCTGCGCTCGTCGCCGCACTCGCGCTGGGTTTGCCCACGGTGATCCACGAGCAGAATGCCGTGCTGGGCCGCGTAAACCGCCTGCTCGCCCCGCGCGTCGATCGCATCGCCACCAGCTATGCAGACGTGCAGCGGATCGGCGCTGCGCTTCACGCCAAGGTGCGCCTCACGGGGAACCCGGTCCGCCCCGAGATTGCCGCCATCGCCGCGTCCGTCCCCGGCCCCGGCCCGCTCGGCATCTTCGTGCTGGGCGGCAGCCAGGGTGCATCGATCCTGTCCACCGTGGTCCCACCCGCGCTGGCCGCGCTCGGCCGCCCGGTCCAGGTCGTCCAGCAATGCCGCGATGCGGACATCGCGCCGGTGCGCGCAATCTATCAACAGGCAAATATCGCCGCCGATCTCGCCCCCTATTTCCAGGACGTGCCCGAGCGGCTATCTAGCTGCAATCTCGTGATTGCCCGCGCGGGCGCATCCACCATTGCCGAGCTGACCGCCAGCGGTCGCGCTTCGATTCTGGTACCGCTGCCCAGCGCCATGGACGATCATCAGACAATGAACGCGCGCGCACTCGCCGATCTGGGAGGTTCGGTGCTGATCCC
>JBBQJX010000188.1:0-4532 GCA_038326295.1 Sphingomonadales bacterium | reverse complement strand
AGCCGCCCGGCGTCCCGCCCGAGCGGGCGCGCAAGAAGAGCTTGACCGCTCGGTCCTCCAGGCTGTGGAAGGTGACCACCGCGAGCCGACCGCCGGGCGCGAGCAGGCGCTCGGCAGCGCGCAGGCCCTGATCGAGCTCGTCCAGTTCCTGGTTGATGTGGATGCGGATCGCCTGGAAGGCGCGCGTGGCGGGATCCTTGGGCATGCCCGGATGATGGCCGAGCGCGCGGCGGATGACGGTGGCGAGCTCGCCGGTGCGCGTCAGCGGCCGCGCGGCGACGATGGCGCGCGCAACGGTGCGGGCGCGCGGCTCCTCGCCGTAGCGCCTGAGGATGTCCGCGATCTCGGCCTCCTGCGCCTCGTTCAGGAAATCGGCCGCCGTGGGGCCATCGCTGCCCATGCGCATGTCGAGCGGCCCGTCCGCCTGGAAGGAGAAGCCGCGTTCGCCCTCATCGATCTGGAAGGAGGAAACGCCGATATCGAGCGCGATGGCATCGACGGTCGCGACGCCGCGCTGTGCCAGCGCATGATCCATCTGGCTGAAGCGGGCTTCGATGGGGGTGAGGCGGGCATCGGCGCGCGCACGCGCGAGCGCGGTCGGGTCGCGGTCGAAGGCATAGGCGTGGGCGGCACCGGCCGCGAGCGCGGCCATGGTGTAGCCGCCGCCGCCGAATGTGCCATCGACGAAGATGTCGCCGGGCACCAGCGCGAGCGCGGCCATCGCTTCGGCGAGCAACACGGGGATGTGCCCGCTCACTTGCGCGCGTCCAGCTGCTTGCGCACGATGCGGCCGAGCGGCGTGGTCTCGCCCTTGGCATCGAGGAACACGACCGGATTCCAGACTTCGAAGAAGTCGCCCGCGCCCACGAACAGCGCCAGTCCCTCGATTCCGCCCACGTCCTTCAGGATCGGCGGCAGGATGATGCGGCCATTATCGTCGAGTGGCAGCTTTTCGGGGGAGCCGAAGGCAGCGCGGGCGTAATCGTCGCGCTCGGGGCCGAAATCGTCGCCGAAGCGCCGGTCGATGATCGCCTGGAGGCGGCCGGGGCGATGGAGATCGTAACCCACGAGGCAGGGCTCGCGCTCGTGCGGGCCGAGCAGCAACCACTTCTCCTTCGTGCGGCGCTCGATCGTATCGCGGAAACCGGCGGGCACGGAGACGCGGTTCTTCGCATCCACCGCGTTCGTCGCGTTTCCGAGAAACTGATCGTGGCTCAACGCCCGCTCTCCGGGAGGCGGCCCGCGCACGGCCCGGGTGCATGGCGCGGGAGACCCCTGTGCGAGGCTGCATACATGGGGCGGACATGGGTTTCAATGGAGATTCGTGGGTAAAAATCCATTTTAATCGCAAATGGATGGGGTTTCGACTATTGTTCTTCTAATGTTCTCCCAGTTTGACCTGTGGATAAGTCGCGGGATCATGACGGAACAGTAGCGGCGAACCGATCGCTGCGCTAACGCGCAGTCGATGAGCGATCTTCCTTACCGTCCCGCCGTCGGCATCATGCTGCTCAATGCGCGACGCCAGGTGTTCGTCGGCCAGCGGCTCGATAGCACGCTGGAAGCCTGGCAGATGCCGCAGGGCGGGATCGACAAGGGCGAGACTCCCGAGCAGGCGGCATGGCGCGAGCTGGGCGAGGAGGTGGGCACGAACGCGGCCGAGATCCTTGCGATTAGTGCGGACTGGCTCGATTACGATCTGCCTGCCGATTTGCAGGGCAAGCTGTGGGGCGGGCGGTATCGCGGCCAGCGGCAGAAATGGTTTGCGATGCGCTTCACCGGCACCGACGCGGACATCGCGATCGATACGCCCGAGCCCGAGTTCCGCGCGTGGATGTGGGCCGACCCTGCAAAGCTGCCCGAGCTGATCGTGCCGTTCAAGCGGCCGCTGTACGAGGCAGTGCTGGCCGAATTCGCCGCACTGCTACGGGCGTGAACCCGCTGGCCAGCGCGCGCGCAGGCTGCTAGCGAGCGCGCCGTGACTGCATCCGACGAGCTCGAGACGCTGCTGCTGGCGACCGCGACGGGGGACCGCGCCGCCTTCCAGCGTTTCTACGAGATAACGTCCGCGAAACTGTTCGGCATCGTGCGCCGTATCCTGAACGACCAGGCACAGGCCGAGGAGGCGCTGCAGGATGTTTATGTACGGATCTGGCAGATGGCTTCGAGCTACGACGCGACGCGCGGGCGTCCGCTTGCGTGGGCCGCAACGCTCGCGCGCTACCGGGCGATCGACCTGCTGCGCCGTGCCGCCGCGCGCGATGCGCCCGCGCGCGACGAGGACAGCAGCCCCGAGCAGGCGGCACCGAGCACCGGCCTCGATCTTGGCGACCGCGAGGCGCTGATGGCCTGCCTTGAAACCCTGCCAGAAGAACAACGGCTGTGCGTCGTGCTCGCCTATTGCGACGGCTATTCGCGCGAAGAGCTGGGCACGCGCTTCGAGCGGCCGGTGGGCACGATCAAATCGTGGCTGAGCCGCTGCCTGACGTCGCTGCGCCAGTGTCTGGGTCCGCAATGACCGAGGAGGAGCGCCTCGTCGCGGCGGGCGAATATGTGCTGGGCACGCTCGACATGTCCGAGCGCGCGGCGTTCGCAGCGCGGATCGCCTCCGAGCGCGCGTCGGCCGAGGCGGTGCGCTGGTGGGAGCGCGCGCTTGCCACGCTGGCGGACGGCGCGTCCGAGGCTTTGCCGCCCCCGCGCGTGTGGGAGGCTGTGCGCGGGCGGATCGCAAGCGCGGCGGCGGCGAACGATCCGGGCTCGCCGGTCGATGGCGGGGGCGGCATCGGGCCGGGCTGGCGCGTCGCGGCGGTGGCGCTCGGCGCGCTCGCGGCTTCGCTGCTCAGCTTCGTCATCGTGCGCCCTGCGCCGCGCGCGCCCGTCGCGGTGCCGGCTGCGGTGCAGCCGATGCGCGCCAGCTATATCGCGGCGCTCAATGCCAAGGGCCAGGAGAGTGCGCTGCTGCTGACGCTCGATTCCGCGACGGGCGCGGTGGTCGTGCATCCGGTCAAGCTCAGCGCGCCCGCGCGACGCAGCCTCGAATTGTGGTGGATCGGGGAAGGTGCCGCGCCGCGTGCGGTTGGCCTGCTCGATCCCGTTCGGCCGCTGCGCGCGCGTGTGGTGGCGGCTAAGCTCGACGGCGGGGCGTTCGCGGTCTCGGTCGAGCCTTTGGGCGGCTCGACGACGGGCGCGCCGACGGGACCGGTGGTTTACTCGGGCGCGGTGGTACGCGCCACAGGCTGATTACCCTCGCAGCCGTGCGCCTGCCCTGGCGGCGGCGGCGACGATCTTCGACGAGAGCGCGTCCAGATCGGCTTCGGTGAAGCTCTTGTCGCAGGGCTGCAGCGTGACCTCGATCGCGAGGCTGACCTCGCCCTCTGCCACGCCTGTTCCGGTGAAGCGATCGAACAGCCGGACTGCCGCGATCGCGGTCTTGTCTGCGCCGCGAACCGCGCGGACGAGCGCGTCGGCGGGGGCGTCGGCCGGATAAAGGAAAGCGAAATCGCGGCGCACCGCCTGGAGCGCGGGGGGGGCGAAGGCAGGCCGCGCGCGTTTGGCGCGCGTGGGCGGGACGGCGTCCAGATACAATTCGGCGACCGCAACCGACCCGCCGAGATCGCGCGTCAGCGATGGGTGGAGTTCGCCGAACACCCCGAGCGTGACCTTCGGGCCGAGTGTCAACCGGGCCGAACGGCCCGGGTGAAGCCATTCGGGCGCATCGGGCTGCACTTGCAGACGATCGACCGGGACACCGGCGGCGGACAGGATCGCTTCGGCGAGGCGCTTGGCATCGTAGGCGCTGGCGCGCGTCGCGGGGCCGGTCTGCCAGTCGCGGTCGCGGGTTTCGCCCGCGAGCAGGAGCGCGAGCGTGAGGTGTTCGCCGCTGGCGAGGTAGCGGCGGCCGATTTCGAACAGCGCCACGCCCGCCGCGCCGCGATCGAGGTTGCGGTGCGCGGCGGCGGCGAGGCCGGCGATCAGGCTGGGGCGCATCGCGGCCATGTCGGCGGAGATGGGATTATCGAGCGTGAAGAGCGCGCCGCCATAGGGCGCGGTCTCGGCGGGCGGGAGGAAGGACCATGTGATCGCCTCGGTCAGGCCGAGCCCTGCCGCCGCGCGGCGCACGCGGCGTTCGATGAGCTGCGCGGGCGTGGCGGTGGGGGCGGCGACGCCGTCGGCACGGGGGAGCGAGGTGGAGGGGATGTGCGCGTACCCGTGGAGGCGCGCGATCTCCTCGACGATGTCGGCGGGGCCATCGATGTCGCGTCGCCAGCTGGGGGGCGCGATTTGCCAGGGCTGCCCGGGGGCGACACCGAAGCCGAGGCGCGCGAGGATCGCGGCTTGCTCGGCTTCGGGCACGTCCACGCCGGCCAGCCGCAGCGTGTGCGCGGCATCGTAGGCGATTGTGCGATGCCAGTCGGGGGCCGTGCCTGCCTGCGCGACCTCGCTCGGTTCGCCGCCGCACAGGGCCAGCACCATGGCGGTCGCGATCTCCAGCGCGGGCGCGAGGAAGGCGGGATCGACGCCGCGCTCGAAGC
>JBBQJX010000187.1:0-4569 GCA_038326295.1 Sphingomonadales bacterium | reverse complement strand
CGCCCCGGCCGACGATCGTCAGTACGCGCCCGCCGGTGGCGGCGATGAGCGCGGGTTCGGTCCGCATCGTAGCGGCGTGGATCACGGCTGCATCCGTCGCGGCGGCGGCGGCAAGCCCGCGCACGATCCCGCCGCGCACCGGCGCCTCGGGGTAGCCGCGCGCGGCGATCACCACGCCCACTGCGGGCGCGTCGTCCCATGCGAGCGCGACCTCGCCGAGCCGCCCGTCGCAGCCGGCCATCAGCAGCTCGATCAGGTCGCTCCGCAGCCGGGGCAGCACCACCTGCGCCTCGGGATCGCCGAGGCGCACGTTGAACTCGATCAGCCGAGGGCCATCGGCGGTGAGCATCAGCCCGGCGTAAAGCCATCCGCGAAACGGCGTCCCGCGCGCTACCATCTCGCGCGCGACCGGTCGCACGATCTCGGCGAGCGCGCGCTCCGCCAGCGGCGCGGTCAGCGCGGGCGCGGGGGAGACCGCGCCCATGCCGCCGGTGTTGGGCCCCGTATCGCCGTCCCCCAGCCGCTTGTGATCGCGCGCGGTGCCGAACGGGATCACCGTCTCGCCGTCCACCAGCGCGAACAGGCTCGCCTCCTCGCCGAGCAGGCACGCCTCGATCACCAGCGGGCCGAGTGCGATCAGCCGCACCACCGCCGCCTCGGCCTCGGCATGGCTGGCAGCCACCACCACCCCCTTGCCCGCCGCCAGCCCGTCCGCCTTCACCACAATCGGCACCGGACCGCTGTGGACATAGGCCAGCGCGGCCTCGGCGCTATCGAACCGCGCCCACGCAGCGGTGGGCGCGCCCGCCGCGTCGGCGATCTCCTTGGTGAACGCCTTGCTCGCCTCGAGCCGCGCGGCGGCGGCCGATGGCCCCCACGCGCGGATGCCCGCCGCCGCCAGCGCATCCGCCAGCCCCGCCGCGAGCGGCCCTTCGGGGCCGATCACCACGAGGTCGATCCGCTCTGCGCATGCGAAGGCGACCACCGCCGCATTCCCGTCCAGCGCGACGTTGGTGGCGATCCCCGCCGTTCCCGCATTGCCCGGCGCGCACCAAAGCGCCCCAAGTCGCGGCGCGCGCGCGAGCGCCAGGCACAGCGCATGCTCGCGGCCGCCGCCGCCGATGACGAGGATGCGTTGGGTCTGCATACGGCACGTCTTGCGCCCGCCCCGCGCCCGACTGCAAGCACGGCCCTCCCTCACCCTCGCTCGCTTTGCTCGCATTTCCCTCTCCCGCAAGCGGGAGAGGGACCGCGCGAAGCGCAGGGTGAGGGAGGGGCGGCTCCTGCCGTGCCCCTACCGCACCACCATCCGCAGCGCATACGCGTCGCGCCCGCCCTCACGCGCGCAGCGGACGGTGATCGCGGATGCGCTCGCGCGGCCGTCGCAGGCCTCGGGGTTCTTCGCCTTGTCCCCCGCCCAGTTCCATTCCACCCTGCCGCCATCCAGCGTGCCATCGCCGGTGAGGCGCACCTTGTCCTTCTCCAGCGCGCGCGCGCCGCCATCGTAGGCGATCACGCCGAGCGCGCTCCCGGACTGGCGAACGCTGTAATAGCGCCCGCGCGCATCGATCCAGTCGGCGGGTAAGGCGAGCACGGGCGTGCCTGGCCGTGGCGGGGGCAGCGCGCGATGCGCCGCCCTGGGCGCTGCGTCCGAAGCGCCCAGCGCCGCACCCAGGTCCACCTTGCCCACCACGGCCGCCGCCACCGTGCCGAGCGCGCCGATGCTCGCCGCGATCATGATCGGCCAGTAAACGCTCCGTCCCTCGTCCGCCATTGTCTCTGCTTTCCGACGCTCGGGGCATGTCTATAGGCGTCGCCCACCGCCATCCAAACCCTGCCCCGTTTGCGGGATCGATGCGCCCGCAATCAGTCGCGCTCGGCGCGCATCGGCCACATCTGCCCCCCGGACCGGCACGCACCCGAGAGCGCTTTCCCGTCGGTCGCAACCTCGCCCTCGCACGAACCGCTCATCCCCGAGCTGACGAACGTGTGCGCGAAGTGTCGGCCCGTCATGATTCCGCCGCCCGATCCCACCAATGTGCCAGACCGGAACTGGCCATAACGATATTGTGCGCCCTGCTGCTCGATCCGGTAGAGGTAACCGTCGCCATCGTGCCAGCCGCCCGAGATATCGGTTGGACCCGGTGCGGCCGGCGGCACGGTTGCCCCAGGAGTCGCCGCTTGCGGCGCGGGCGCGCCATCGATCGCCGCCGTGACCTGATCGAGCGCGCTTGTCTCCGCGCCCAGAGCGCGGGACTGCGCAGCGCCAAGCCCCCGCACTGCGCCCGTGCCGCTGGCCCCGGGGTTCACGGACCCGGGCTGCGCGGCTGCTTGCGACCCTGCGGCCGCCGTGACTGAGTGCGATCCGGTCAGCTTGTCCCAGTTGGCGATCGCCGCCGTGCCAAGACCGCCCAGCACCGTGATCAGCGCCACGATCACCGCTGTGGAAACTCCGCTCTTGCTTTCGTCCGCCATGCCGCCCCTTCCCGCGCCGCACTCCGCCTCGCTATATCAGCATAATGGCCGCCGCTGAACTCCTCGCCCCGCGCCCGCCCGGCAACGCGCCGGAGTTCACCGTCACCGAACTTTCGGGCGCGCTCAAGCGCACCGTGGAAGATGCGTTCGGCCGCGTCCGCGTGCGCGGCGAGATCAGCGGGTATCGGGGTCCGCACAGCAGCGGCCACATGTATTTCTGCCTGAAGGACGCGGGCGCGAAGATCGATGCGGTGATCTGGAAGACCGGCCGCGTCGCGCTCGCCGTCAAGCCCGAGGAGGGGATGGAGGTGATCGCCACGGGCAGGCTCACCACCTATCCGGGCAAATCGACGTACCAGATCGTCATCGATCGTCTCGAGGAGGCGGGGGTGGGCGCGCTGCTGGCGCAGCTCGAACGGCGCAAGATCGCGCTTGCCGCCGAGGGGCTGTTCGCGCCCGAACGCAAGCGGACGCTCCCCTTCCTGCCGCGCACAATCGGCGTGATCACGTCGCCGACTGGCGCGGTGATCCGCGATATCCTCCACCGGCTCGCGGACCGCTTCCCTAGCCGGGTGCTGGTGTGGCCCGTCGCGGTGCAGGGCGAGAGCGCGTCCGCACATGTCGCCGCCGCGATCCACGGCTTCAACGCCGCGCCGCCCGCGCTGCGGCCGGACATCATCATCGTCGCGCGCGGCGGCGGTTCGATCGAGGATCTGTGGGCGTTCAACGAGGAGGCGGTCGTGCGCGCCATCGCCGCGTCCGCCATCCCCACCATCGCGGCGATCGGCCACGAGACCGATACGTCGCTCGCCGATCTTGCCGCAGACCGCCGCGCGCCCACACCGACTGCGGCGGCCGAGATGGCGGTCCCCGTGCGCGCGGACCTCATTGCGCAGGTGGCAAGCCTCGCCGCGCGGCAGGACCGATGCGCGACGCGCCACCTCGAACATGCCACCCAGCGCGCGCGCGCAGCGGCCGCGCGGCTGCCGAGCGACCGGACGCTGCTCGCGCTCGCGACGCAGCGGCTCGACGATCTGACCGCGCGGCTGCCGGGCGACCGCGCGCTGCTCGGGCTTACCCGGCAGCGCCTCGCTGCCGCCACCGCGCGGTTGCCGGTGGCGCTGAGCCAGGCCGCGCGAACGCATGCGCTGCATCTTGACCGCTCGGCGCGCGCGCTCGCCCCCGCGCTGCTCGCCCGCCGAGCCGCTGCCGCCGCGCGCGACCTGGAGCACAACCACACCTGCCTCGCGCGGGCTATCGCCGCGCGCCTGCTGGACGCCCATCGGTTGCGCGCGCGCGCCGCCGATCCGTTGCGCCCCACGCTCCTCCTTGGCCGCGCGCGCACCGCCAGCGCCAGCCTCGCCGCCCCCGCGCGCGTGCTCGAGACACTGTCCCCGCTCGCCACGCTCGCGCGTGGATACGCGGTGGTGGAGCGTGAGGGCGGCGGCGTGCTCGCGTCGGCCGCCGCCGCCGCGAATGCCGGGCGGATCGGCATCCGTTTCCACGATGGGCGCGTATCGGCAGATGTCCGCCGGGCCGCCGCCCGCCCCGCCTCCCCCGTCCAGGATCGCCTGTTCTGATGCTCCAGCTCAACCCCGGCCGCGCCGCGCGCCTGCGCTATACGCTCAACAATTTCGAGGTGATCTCGCCCGGCGATCATGTGGTCTGCGCGGTCACAGGCAAGCGCATCCCGCTCGATCTGCTGCGTTACTGGTCGTCCGCCGCGCAGGAACCCTATGCCGATGCGATCGCCGCGTCGGAGGCGTTCGCGCGGGCGCGGCGGTGAGCGTGCGCCGGTTCGCGCTTGCCGCGTTGTTCGCAGGGAGTTGTGTCGCCACGCCAACTCCGCCCGCCGCCCCGCCGCCGCCGCCCGAGCGCGTTCCCATCCTGCGGCCCGTCGAGCGGGTGGAGGAGCGCGAATTCGCCTTCCAGGGCGCGCTGACGCAGGGCGGGCTCGCCATCGGCCAGGCCCCGCCGGGCGCGCGCGCGGTGTTCCTCGATGGCGCGCCCGTGCCGCTCGCGCCCGACCGCCGCTTCCTCATCGGCTTCGGCCGCGATGCGCCCCCGACGGCGCGGGTGGAGGCGGTGATCGAG
>JBBQJX010000186.1:0-4577 GCA_038326295.1 Sphingomonadales bacterium | reverse complement strand
TTCATTTCCGCCAAGTCGGCGCGATAAGTGTAAAGAATTCCGACAGTTTCGGATCTGGCGTGCCGCGCAAATCCGAACCCGCCGATCGATGCCCCTCAACCCTTCTGTGCCAGCCACTCCAGCCAGTATTTGGCCAGCGAGGCGCGTGGTTCGCCGCTGACCGCCTTGAACGCGGCTTCGGACCCGGCTTTGTCGCCGCTCATGCCGAGCGCGATGCCCAGACGCATGTTCACTCGCGCGGTGTCGACGCCGCCCTTGGTCAGCGCGAGGCGGTACAGCGGGGCAGCCTTGGCGTAATCGGCATGCGCCAGATACCCGTCGCCGGTCGCGCTCGCGAGCTTGCCGTTGGGAGACGACGCGGCCTGCTTCTCGCTTGCAGGAAGCGAGGCTCGATCGGCTGCCACCTTCGCGGGCGGCACCGCGCGCGAGATCTCGGCATAGCTGGGCTTGGAGGGATCGACGATCTTCTTGGCCACGCCCTCGGCGAGCACCGCGCGCGATTCGCCGGGAAGCCCGCGAAGCTGTGCGGTCTGCGCATAATCGAGATATTGGCCCTCGCCCGTCAACGAGCCGGTGAGCCGCTGCAGGCGATAGGTGTCGAGATCGGCCTGCTCGTCCATCCTGAGGTTCGAACGGAAGCCATAAATGGCCGACTCCCAGTTCTTGGGCGTCGGATACGCGTGGACCAGCGCGCCACCGACCGAGTTAACCTCGGCGGTCTGCTTGCTGTCGAGCGCGATCTGCAGACGGCCCTGATAGAAGAATTGTTCGGGCTTCTTCCCGGCACGCTCCGCCACCGCGATCGCCTGGGCGAGTGCGGCCATGCGCTGGGCGGGCGGCAGCGCGCGATTATCGAATGCGAGGCGCGCGAGATTCTCGGCGATCGCCGCATCGTTGGGGTTCGCCTGCAGTACCTGCTGATAATAGCGCGTGGCGCCCGCATAATCCTTGGCGTTGAACGCGAGATCGCCCAGCGCATGCGCGAAGGTGATCTGCTGCTCGGGGTTGGCCTGGCCCGAGGCGAGCGCGCCTTCGAGGCCCTCCTTGATGACCGCCTGATCCTTGCTGCCCTGGCCGGTGGCGATCTTGAGGTTGGCGATGTAATATTTATCGTCGGGCGTTGCGGCGAGCGGTTCGGCGGCGCGGAGCGCCTCGAGCGCGCCGGGCCAGTCCGATGCCTTGATCTTGTCCTGCGCGATGACAAGCTGCTTGCGTACGCTCTCGGTCAGCTTGGGGCCTTTGGCGGCCTCCTCCTTCTTCTCGCGTGCAGCAGCGGGAGTGGCGATCATCGCGCCACCGAGCGAGAGCAGGGCGGTCGCGACCGCCAAATTTCTGAATGCCTTGGCCATTTCGGTCCCTTTTCTCGTGCTGGCTGCGCAATTTTGCGCGCGTATCCCTGTCTTAATCCCCGCCGTATGCGCCCTCAAGCCTGAACGAAAGGCACAAAGGCCGGACAGAATAAACCCCGCCGCAGCCAAGGCCGCGACGGGGTTCATCCGTTAGTACCGATCGCGTCCGGAGGTCCGGCGCGCGCGGGCTTACTTGGCCCTGTCGGCCGCGTCGTGCATCGCGTCGGCCTTCATGTCGGCCTTGTCCTTGACGGCCGTTGCGGCGGCGTCGGCGCGATCCTTGATCTTGTCGGCGGTCTTGTCCGCATTGTCCTTCATCGCGTCCGCCTTGGCGTCGAGCTGGCTCGACATCGAACCGTCGGTCGTCGCGGTGGTGGTCGCGGTGTCGGTCGTCTTGGTGGTGTCGGTCGCGCCCATCGCACCGGTGTCGGTGGTGGTCGCCGGCGTCGTCGCCATCGCGCCCGTATCGGTAGTCGCGGCGGTGGTGGTGGTGTCGGTGGTCGTCGCGGTGGTCGTGTCCGCCTTCTTGCCGCACGCGGCGACGAGGGCGAGAGCCGCGACGGCCGCGAGCTTGGTGAACTTGGTCATATTGGTGAACTCCGGTTGAACGGTGAGGCGCGTTAGCCGAATAGAGCGGCGGGGGAAAGACACTTATTCGTCATCTTCCGGAATGCGCGCGGCGGACACTACCTGTTCACCCTCGGCCACGTCCAGCAATTTCACGCCCTGCGTGGCGCGGCCCGCGATGCGGATGGCCGAGACCTCGGTACGGATCAGCTTGCCCTGATTGGTAACCAGCATCAGATGCTCGCCATCCGCCACCGGGAAAGTGGCCAGCACGGGGCCGGTTTTGGCGGTGACATTGAGCGTCGCGATCCCCTGGCCGCCGCGTCCCGAGCGGCGATAGGCATAGGCGCTGGTGCGCTTGCCGAAGCCGCCGGCGGTGACGGTGAGGAGATACTGCTCGGCGGTTTTGAGCGCGGCGCGGCGTTCGGGGGCGAGCGTATCCGCGTTCGACAGATACGCCTCGCGCTCCTCGGCGGTGGTGGCAACGCCGCCAAGGATGGTGAGCGAGATGACCGCGTCTTCGGGAGCGAGGCTGATACCGCGCACGCCGGTCGCGGTGCGGCTCTGGAACTCGCGCACATCGGTGGCGGCGAAGCGGATGGCCTTGCCCGCGCGCGTGGCGAGCAGCGCGTCATCGCCCTCGTTGCAGAGCGCGACGCCGATCAGCCGGTCGTCGCCGCCCTCCTCGAAGCGCATCGCGATCTTGCCTGCGGTGGGCACGTTGGTGAACGCGTCCATCGAGTTGCGGCGCACGAGGCCGCGTTCGGTCGCGAACATGACGTGGAGGCGCCCCCATTCGGCCTCGTCCTCGGGGAGCGGCAGTACGGTGGAGATCGTCTCGCCCTCGGCCAGCGGCAGCAGGTTCGCCATCGCGCGGCCCCGCGCGCCCGGCAACCCCTCGGGCAGCCTATAGGTCTTCAGGCGATAGACGCGGCCTAGCGTGCTGAAGAACAGCACGGGTGCGTGCGTGGAGGCGACGAAAAGTTCGGTCACCACATCGTCCGCCTTGGTATTCATCGCCGAGCGGCCCTTGCCGCCGCGCTTCTGCGCGCGATAGGTCTCCAACGGCACGCGCTTGATGTACCCGGTCATGGTGACGGTGATCACCATGTCGCCGCGCGCGATCAGGTCCTCATCCTCGATGCCGTCGGCATTCTCGACGATGGTGGATCGCCTCGGGCTCGGGAATTGCTCGGCGATCTCGACGAACTCGGCGCGCATCACCGCGTAAAGCCTCGCCCGGTCGGCGAGGATGGCGAGCAGTTCGGCGATCGAGGCGGCGAGTTCGCGCAGTTCGTCGCCGATTTCCTCGCGGCCGAGCGCGGTCAGCTTGGCGAGCCGCAGCTCGAGGATGGCGCGGACCTGGAGGTCGCCCAGGCGGTAGGTGTCGCCCACCGCATCGTCGCCGGCGGCTTCGACGAGCTGGAGATAGGGGCGGATCTCGGCCACGTCCCATTCGCGTTCGAGCAGCGTGGCGCGCGCCGCAGCCGGAGTGGCGGACGCGCGGATGATGCGCACCACCTCATCGAGGTTGGTGACCGCGATCACGAGGCCGAGCAAAATATGCGCCCGGTCGCGCGCCTTGGCGAGATCGAACTTGGAGCGCCGGGTGATAACTTCTTCGCGGAAGGTGATGAAAGCAGTCAGCACGTCCTTCAAACCGAGCAATTCGGGGCGGCCGCCGCGCAGCGCCAGCATGTTGATCGCGAAGGACCCTTGCGCGGGGGTATGGCGCCAGAGCTGGTTGAGCGTGACTTCGGGTGTGGCGTCGCGCTTCAGATCGATGACCACACGCACGCCCTCGCGATTGGACTCGTCGCGCACGTCGGACACACCCTCGACGCGCTTGTCCTTGACGGCTTCGGCGATGCGCTCGACGAGCACGTTCTTGCCCTGCTGATAGGGCACTTCGGTCAGAACGATCGAGCGGCGCTCGTTCCGGCCCTCCTCGATCGTGTGGCGGCTGCGGATCACGATCGAGCCGCGCCCGGTGTGGTAGGCGGCACGCGCGCCCGACGATCCCAGGATCAGCCCGCCGGTAGGGAAATCGGGCGCGGGGATGTGCGCCATCAGCTCGTCGACCGAGAGCGCGGGATCGTCCACCAGCGCGATGCACGCCGCGATCACCTCGCCCAGATTGTGCGGCGCGATGTTGGTCGCCATGCCGACCGCGATGCCGCCCGCACCGTTGACCAGCAGAGTGGGGAAGCGCGCGGGGAGAACGGAGGGCTCGCGCTCCTGCCCGTCATAATTGGGCACGAAATCGACCGTGTCACGGTCGATATCGCCGAGCAGCGCTTCGGCCGCCCGGTTCAGCCGCGCCTCGGTATAGCGCATCGCTGCGGGCCGGTCGGGATCCATCGAGCCGAAATTGCCCTGGCCGTCGATCAGCGGCAGCCGCATCGACCAGTCCTGCGCCATGCGCGCGAGCGCGTCGTAGATCGAGCTGTCGCCGTGCGGGTGATATTTACCCATGACGTCGCCGACGATGCGCGCCGATTTGCGGAACGGCTTGTTCGCGGTGAAGCCGCTCTCCTGCGCGCCCCAGAGGATGCGGCGGTGGACGGGCTTCAGGCCGTCCCGCACGTCCGGCAGCGCGCGGGCGACGATAACGCTCATCGCGTAGTCGTGGTAGGAGCGGCGCATCTCCTCCTCGAGCGC
>JBBQJX010000185.1:0-4605 GCA_038326295.1 Sphingomonadales bacterium | reverse complement strand
TGTAGGTCCCAATAAAGATTCGTTCGATACTGCCACCAAAGCAGCGCGTCGTGAGAGTGGGTTGGCGTCGGAAAGTGCCATTCGACACCAAGATCAGATCGAAAGCCAACAATGAAAACTCGCTCGCGCTTTTGGGGCACGCTATAGTTAGCTGCATTCAAGACACGGATGACCACATTGTAGTGGAGGCCGTCGTGGCGTCCTTTGGTCTCGAAATCTTCAAGTCTGGCTAAGTGGTCAAGCCACGGCTCTTGTTGCCGAGCAAGCAGGTCAGGGTGCCGGAGTTGAAGGCGAATGTATTCAAGGTAGTTAGCAAAAGCTGATCGCATTAACCCTTTCACATTTTCGAATACGAACGCACGCGGCTTTAATTCACGCACGGCACGGACCGCATGAGGGAACATATCACGCTTGTCGAGAAACGCTCGGTGCTGCCCACCGAGCGAAAATGGCTGACAGGGCGGTCCTCCAGTCACGAGGTCCACAGAGCCGTTAAGCGACTTGAAGTCGAAAAGGCTAACGTCACCTTCAAACAGAGGCCACTTGTCCAGCGGCGAAAGCCCACGTGCTTTATTTTGACGGATTGTATCGCATGCCCATCGATTCCAATCGACCACAGCTAAGGGCTCGAAACCCGCTTGACTCACGCCGATTCCTAAACCGCCCGCTCCGACGAATAGTTCGACGGATTTCATAACCCCACTTCCATTCCTCAGGATACGTCCGAGCCGACGTACATTATATGTCGAGCCAGTCGAGCCGTCACCCCACCCCCACCCGCTCCCGCGCCTGCGCATATTCCCCCCGTAACCGGGCCACCAGTTCCGCCACGCCGACCACGGCGCCGACGGCACCCACTCCCTGCCCCGCGCCCCAGATGTCTTTCCAGGCCTTCGCCGCGGTGTCACCGAAGTTCATGGCGCTCGCGTCGCTTTCGGGCAGCTTGGCCGGGTCCAGCCCCGCAGCGCGGATGGAGGCGGCAAGGTAGTTGCCGTGGACGCCGGTGAAGAGGTTCGAATAGACGATGTCGGCGGCGCGGCTATCGACGATCGACGCCTTGTAGGCGTCCGCCGCGCGCGCCTCGTGCGTGGCGATGAAGGCGCTGCCGATATAGGCGACGTCGGCGCCCATCGCCTCGGCCGCGAGTACCGCGCCGCCATTGGCGATCGCGCCCGAAAGCGCGAGCGGGCCATCGAACCACTGGCGGATTTCCTGCACCCGCGCGAAGGGCGAGAGCGTGCCCGCGTGGCCGCCCGCGCCCGCCGCCACCGCGATCAGGCCGTCGGCGCCCTTCTCGATCGCTTTCCTCGCGAACCGATCGTCGATGATATCGTGCATGACGATGCCGCCATAGCTGTGGACGGCGGCGTACACGTCCTCGCGCGCGCCGAGCGAGGTGATGATGAGGGGGACCTTGTGCTTGACGCAGAGCGCAAGGTCCGCCTCGACGCGGGGGTTCGAGCGGTGGACGATGAGGTTGACCGCGTAGGGCGCATCTTGGGGGGTGAGGTCGGCGGTGAGCTGGGCGAGCCAGTCATCGAGCTGCTCGATGGGGCGCGCGTTCAGGCTGGGAAAGCTGCCCACCACGCCCGCGCGGCACTGCGCGAGCACGAGCGCGGGGTGCGAGATGATGAACAGGGGCGCGGCGATCACGGGGATCGACAGGCGGCCTTGCAGCAGCGCGGGCATCGTCATGGCGGTCAGGCTTTCCGGGCGAAGAAGGCGGCGATGGCGCCCTTGAGTTCGGGGGACTGGAGCTGATCGGCAAAGTGCCCGCCCTCGCGGTCCATGCGCGTGGCGACACCGGGCGCATCGTCGCGCAGCAGCCGCTTGGTGAGCGCGAGCGCGGCGGGGGGCTTGGCGGCGAGGCGGTGCGCGAGTTTCAGCGCCTCGGCGCGCTCGGACCCGGCGGGGACGACGCGGTTGGCGAGGCCCCAGGCGAGCGCGGTGGGCGCGTCGATCGCATCGCCGAGCATCAGCATCTCGGCGGCGCGCGCGTGGCCAATGGCGCGGGGCACGAGGAGCGAGGAGGCGGCTTCGGGCACCAGCGCCAGATCGACGAAGGGCATTTTGAGCCGGGCATCGTCGGCGAGCACCACGATGTCGCAATGGAGGAGCATGGTGGTGCCGATGCCGACCGCCTGACCCTGCACCGCGGCGACGACGGGTTTGTCCGCACCGCCAAGCGCGTGGAGGAAGCGGAAGACGGGGCTGTCCTGGCCCTGGGGCGGGTTGGCGATGAAATCGTGCAGATCGTTGCCGGCGGTGAAGTGCGCGCCCTCCGCCGAGATCAGGACCGCGCGGACGCCCTCGTCCGCGTGCGCGGCGGCGAGGCCGTCGGCGAGGGCCGAATACATGGCGGTGGTGATCGCGTTGCGCTTGTCCGGTCGCGCGAGGCGGAGTTCGGCGACGGGGCCGTCGCGCTCGACGATGATGTGTTCGCTCATGGACGCGACCATGGCCGGAACGGTGGTGTGGAGCAACGGGTGGTGTCCCTCCCCCGCTTGCACGGGGGAGGACCGGGTTACGCCGCTTTCGCTGCGTCGAAGCGCTTGCTCGCCTCGCTCCAGTTCACGACCTGCCACCAGCCCTTGAGGTAGTCCGCGCGCTTGTTCTGGTGCTTCAGATAATAGGCGTGCTCCCAGACGTCGTTGCCGAGCACGACCATGCCCTTGTGTTCGGCTGCGTCCATGTGGGGGTTGTCCTGGTTGGGCGTGCTGGTGATGGCGAGCTTGCCGCCCGCCCAGATCAGCCACGCCCAGCCCGAGCCGAACCGGCCGACGCCGGCTGCGTTGAACTTTTCCTGCATGGCCTCGACCGAGCCGAAATCGGCCGCGATCTGGTCCTTGAACGCGGCCGAGGGTGCGCCGCCGTGGCCGGGCGCGGCCATCAGCTGCCAGAACAGGCTGTGGTTCCAGTGGCCGCCCGCATTGTTGCGCACCAGCGGCGGCAGCGAACCCGCCTTGGCGACGATCTGATCGAGCGTGAGCGATGCGAGCGCGGCATCGGCGGCAACCCCCTCGTTCAGCTTGTCAACATACGCCTGGTGGTGCTTTCCGTGGTGCAGTTCCATCGTGTGCGTATCGATCACCGGCTCGAGTGCGGCGGGCGCGTAGGGCAGCGGGGGAAGCGTGAAGGCCATGGGTTTCTCCTTGGTGGCGGCAAAAGCGGCGCTCACCGGCAAAGCGGCGGCGGCGAGCATGAGGCTTCGTCGGTCGATCAACGTCATTGCGGGCCTCCGGGGTGCATCGCTTCGTACCGCGACGCATCGCCCGCGCCAAGGGCGTGGCCGTTGACCGTGCCGCCGCGCGTGCCTAGGTCGCGCGTTCGGCAAGGCACCAAGGGCCCTTAGCTCAGTCGGTAGAGCATCGGACTTTTAATCCGTTGGTCGCTGGTTCGAATCCAGCAGGGCCCACCAGCCGCCCGGGGCGGACCGCATGAAGAAGAACGCCAACGGCCCGCGCCCGGCGAAGGCCGATCTGCCCGACAAGATCTGCGCGGCGTGCGCGCGTCCGTTCGCGTGGCGCAAGAAATGGGCGCGCGACTGGGAGCAGGTGCGGTTCTGTTCGGACCGGTGCCGGGCGCAGGGCGGCTGACCGACACATGCCCGCACCCCTTTGCCGTGCGTGCGCGCACGGTCTATCGGCTGGGGGATGTTCACGGGGATCATCACCGACGTGGGGCGCGTGCGGCGTATCGAGCCGCGCGGGGACACGCGCGTTACGATCGAGACCGCCTACGATACCGCGGCGATCGCGCTTGGGGCTTCGATCGCGTGCTCGGGGCCGTGCCTGACGGTGGTGGACCGGGGGCCGGGGTGGTTCGCGGTGGATGTCTCGGGCGAGACGCTGGCGCGCACTGCGGGCGCGATGTGGACGCAGGGCCGCGCGCTCAACCTGGAGCGCGCGCTGCGCGTGGGGGACGAGCTGGGCGGGCATATCGTGACCGGGCATGTCGACGGCATCGGCCGCGTGACGAGCGTGGAGGCCGAGGGCGGATCGTGGCGGATCGGCATCGCCGCGCCGCGCGCGCTGGCGGCCTATGTGGCGGCCAAGGGCTCGATCGCGGTTGACGGAGTATCGCTGACGGTGAACACGGTCGAGGATCGGGCGGACGGGACGGCCGAGTTCGGCATCAACATGATCCCCCATACCGCGCAGCATACCACGCTGCGTGGGCTCGAACCGGGACACGACGTGAACCTCGAGGTCGATCCGCTGGCGCGCTATCTCGCCCGCATGCGCGAGTATCTGGCGGCATGAGCCTCGCATCGGCTGAAACCATTCTCGACGAGGCGCGCAACGGCCGCATGGTCGTGCTGGTGGACGACGAAGACCGCGAGAACGAGGGCGATCTCGTCCTCCCCGCGCAGTTCGCGACGCCCGACGCGATCAACTTCATGGCGCGGCACGGGCGCGGGCTGATCTGCCTGGCGATGACCACCGCGCGCGTCGCCCAACTGGGGCTGCCGCCAATGGCGCAGACCAACCGCACGCGCCACGCGACCGCGTTCACGGTGAGCATCGAGGCGCGCGAGGGCGTGACCACGGGCATTTCTGCGGCCGACCGCGCGCGCACCATCGCGGTGGCGATCGATGCCGCTAA
>JBBQJX010000184.1:0-4606 GCA_038326295.1 Sphingomonadales bacterium | reverse complement strand
GAGCGCCATCGGGAAGCTGATCGCGCTCACCGCCAGCGTCACCACAGCAAACCCCAGCCCCACCGCATTGCCCACCAGCAGCACGCGCCACCCCGGCCCGCTCGTGAAAATCTCGCGCAGCATTGCCAGCGGATTGGCGGGGACATGCGCGCCGAACTGCGACTGGTAAATCGCCGCCGCCGCCGCCAGCCAGCCCACGAACAGCACCAGCAGCACCGCGCCCAGCACGAGGATCGTCACCGCGCCGGGTGAGCGCACCACCTGGAACACATCGGACCAGTGCGGCTGCAGCCCCGCCTCGCGCCGCTTGGAAATCTCGTAAAGCCCCACCGCCGCGAGCGGCCCCACGAGAGCGAAGCCCGAGATCAGCGGGAAAATGATCGGCAGCAGATCGTTCCCCATCGACCAGCGCGCCGCGATCAGGCCCAGAATCGGATACACCAGCGTCAAAATGATCAGATGCGAGGGCATCGCGCGGAAGTCCGCCCATCCGTCCCGCAAGGCCGCGCGCAGATCGTCCGCGCCGATCTTGCGGATGCGGATATCCCCCGAACCCGGCACCTCGATATGCGCCACGCCGCCCAGGTCGATCGAACGGTCCGTCATGCCTCGCCTCCACGCGCTTTGCCCGCAAAGCTACGCGAACCCCGCATCCATGCAACCCCGCACCGCGCCAGTGCGCGCGGGCCGCATTGACGCCAGCCCCCCGCCCCGCCAAATCCACGGTCAATAAGGGAGTGCCCCAATGAAGCTTCTGGTGCCCGTCAAGCGGGTCGTCGATTACAACGTCAAGATCCGCGTCAAGCCCGATGGCAGCGGCGTCGATCTGGCGAACGTAAAAATGAGCATGAACCCCTTCGACGAGATCGCGGTGGAAGAGGCCGTTCGCCTCAAGGAAAAGGGTATCGCGACGGAGATTGTCGTCGTCTCGATCGGCGACCAGAAAGCGCAGGAAACGATCCGCACCGCTTTGGCGCTCGGTGCAGACCGCGGCATCCTTGTGGTCACCGATCAACCGACCGAACCGCTGATGGTCGCCAAAATCCTCGCGGCCATCGCGCGCGAGGAGCAGCCCGGCCTCATCATTCTGGGCAAGCAGGCAATCGACGACGATGCCAACCAGACCGGCCAGATGCTCGCCGCGCTGCTTGGCTGGCCGCAGGGCACGTTTGCCTCCAAGGTCGTGATTGAGGGCCAGACCGCGCACGTCACGCGCGAGGTCGACGGCGGGCTCGAGACGGTCGCGCTCACGCTGCCTGCCGTCGTCACCACCGATCTCAGGCTGAACGAACCGCGCTATGCGAGCCTGCCCAACATCATGAAGGCCAAGGCAAAGAAGATCGAGCCCAAGACCCCCGCCGATTACTTCGTCGATCCCGCGCCGCGCCTGCGCATCGTCAAGACGGTCGAGCCTGGCAAGCGTCAGGCAGGCATCGTGGTCAAGACCACCGACGAACTGATCGACAAACTGCGCACAACGGGAGCCATCGCATGAGCACGCTCGTCCTCGCCGAACATGATGGTACGCACCTGAAGGAAGCCACCCTGAGCGCGGTCACCGCCGCTTCGCAATTGGGCGGCGAGGTCCACGTCCTAGTCGCGGGCGAGAACGCACGCGTGGTCGCCGAACAGGCCGCGCAGATCGCGGGTGTGGCCAAGGTTTTGCTGGCCGACGCGCCCGCCTACGCGCACGCCTTGGCCGAAACCGTCGCGCCGCTGATCGTCGGCCTCGCGCCCGGATACGATGCGATCCTCGCGCCCGCGACCACCAGCGCCAAGAACATCCTGCCACGCGTGGCCGCGCACCTCGATATCGCGCAAGTCTCCGAAGTGACCGCGATCCACTCGCCCACGAGCTTCGAGCGCCCCATCTATGCGGGCAACGCGATCGCCACGGTGGAAACGAGCGACCCCAAGCGCGTGCTCACGATCCGCCCCACAGCGTTCGCCAAGGCGTCTGCCACCGGCGGCACCGCGCCCATCGAAGCCATCAGCGGCGGCGAGGACGCGGGCCTGTCGAAGTTCGAGGGCGCCGAACTTGCGGTCTCCGAACGCCCCGAACTCACGTCCGCCAAGATCATCGTCAGCGGCGGCCGCGCGCTCGGCTCGTCCGACAAGTTCCATGAGCTGATCGATCCCCTGGCGGACAAGCTGGGTGCCGCCGTAGGTGCCTCGCGCGCCGCCGTCGACGCGGGCTATGCCCCGAACGACTATCAGGTCGGCCAGACCGGCAAGATCGTTGCGCCGGAACTCTATTTCGCGGTCGGCATCTCGGGCGCGATCCAGCATCTGGCGGGCATGAAAGACAGCAAGATCATCGTCGCCATCAACAAGGACGCCGACGCGCCGATCTTCCAGGTGGCGGACCTGGGGCTGGTAGGGGATTTGTTCACGATTGTGCCCGAGTTGACGGGGAAGCTGTGATGGCAAGCGTCTCGCGGTTTGCGCGACCCGATCAGTCGCGCCAATCCTTCACTGCGGGCGCATAGACCGGCGGCAGCACCCGACCCGCAGCAAGCATTGTCGCGCGCACGGCCGGATCGTCGCGTAGTTGCGAAAGCAGCGCCTGTCGCGCGGCTTCCCAGGGCCCGGTTCGACGAGCGATATAGGGCTGCAACAATAACAGTGCCGAATGGCGCTCGTGCAAATTCTCAAGATCGGCCAATAATCCGGATCGATAGCTATCCCGATCGGCAAGGCACACCGAAAGCAGGTCGACCGCCTGGCGATTGGTCACCCGGACCGGGCGAAACCGGGCAAGCGTCGCCATTGCCTGCGCGCGATCCGATCGCGCGAGAGCGCACCCGTGCAGGGCGTCGAACCACATTAACGCGCCCGGCTCTATCGACGCATCGATGCTGCTTTTTGCGCGCGCCAGGGTCTGCACGCGCGAAATGTCCGCCAGCGCCGCCATTGTCTGCCCGCTCCAGACTTCGGCGACCGCGCGGTTGGTCAACACATTGATCAATCCGCTGAATGGCTTTCCGTCCCAGGAACGATCCAGCAATTCTAGCATGGCAATCGACTCGGAAGCCCGCCCGGCATCGAGCAGCAGCGAGGCCCGCTGGTCCGCGATCTGGCCGATGTCGTAACCGCCCTCGTCCCACGACGCGCGATCCGCGATCGCATCGCCCAACAAGGCAATCGCCGCCTCCCTCTTGCCCGATGCGGCCAAGACGCGCGCATATCGGCCACGATTGCTCAGCGATGGCTCGCGTTCAAAGACGGCACGCGCCGCATTCAGCCGCACATCGCGCAAAAGCTGAAGGTCTCCCGCCCATAGCTCGATTTCCGGCCAGATCGATTCGAAGCGGCGGTCGCTCAGCAGGGTAAGTCCGCCAGATACCGAGGCAATATCGCCGAGCAGCCCCAGCGCCTTGGTCCGATCTCCCGATTTGACGGCATCGGCGATGGTATCGATCGTCGCCATCTCGATCTGCTCGGGCCGCTCTCGGGCGAAGCTCGTGCCCCTCAAAGCCATCAACAGGCGCTGACGCTCGGGCGCGTCCGGCAGGTAGCTCAGATTTAAGAGCAGCGTTTCGACCGGCTCGCGCTCGAGCCGAGGAGCGAGATCGGGTCGGACTTCGAGTGCAAATGCGATGCGGCTCGCAGCGCGTCGTGTGTCGCCGGTAAAGGTTGTAATTTGCCCGATGAGCATTTGAATGCGCGGATTATCGGGAAGCAGTCGGTCGCATTCGGCGATTGCGCGGTTCAACTCCTCTTTGCGGTTGAGCTCCAGAAGCGACCCCGCCCGTTGGCACTGAACCAGCCCGCGCATTTTCGTCGGACGCCGCAACAGTAACAGCGCGCGGTCCAGGACCGGCAGCGCGTCCGCGCCACGTCGAGCGTTCTCAATCCCCGAAAGCGCGTCCACCGCAGGCTGCTCGTCCGGCTCAGGCCTGATGCGCGTTTGCTCTTCGCTGTAGCGATCGAGGAGTTTCGGATCGGCGGTCGTCGTCGGATTGGCGGTCGCCGCTCCGCTTGTCAAAAAGAGGAGCGCAATGACTGATTTCAACCGGTTCATGTTTTTGCCCTCTTCGAACTCAGGCTATCGCAAGGCCCAAGCTCAAACCACCCCGCGATCAGTCGCGGGCTGGCACTGCCCGTGAGCAACCAGGTGTTCCCTGCCGCGCCACCGCGCTAGAGACGCCCCCCATGGCCGCCCACCCCCTAGCCCGCGCCCCCTCGGGCCCCGCGCCCGCACCTGGACCGCGCGCATGGCCCGCGGCGCACGCCTTCGCCGCCCGCCTCCAGCACGGCCCCCTTGCCCCCGGCCTCGCGCTCGCGGCGGGCACGTTCGCGGCGCTGGGCTTCGCGCCTATCGGCATTTTCGCCTGCACCGTCTTCGGCCTCGCCGCGCTCGTCGTCCTCGCCGAGGCCGCGCCGCGCCGTGCGGCCTATCTCGGCTGGGCGTGGGGGATCGGCCATTTTGCACTCGGTACGCGGTGGATCGCCGAAGCCTTCGCCTATCAGGACAAGATGCCCGCCTGGCTCGGCTGGCCCGTCGTGCTGGGGCTTGCCGCGTTGCTGGCCACCATGCCCATGCTTGCCTGCGGGCTCGTCTGGCGATGGGCACGCCGCGCCCCCGCCCTCGCCCGCCTGTTCG